>JASHRH010000189.1 GCA_030037475.1 Acidobacteriaceae bacterium | reverse complement strand
GGCACGACACAACGGGTGCCCCACATCTGCCCGGTTTTGGCAGATGTGGGAGGACCCGGATCTCAACCGGTTTCTGTATCAGGAGCACGGCTTCGCAGCTTGCGGAAAGATACCCCGAGACAGGGGCTTTGTATCAGGGCACGACTTCAGTCGTGCCGCAACCGGTACAAAATGAGCCCGGCTTCAGCCGCTGAGGGGTGTTTCTTCTCTCGTGCGGCGTGCAAACTGGGATCTTTCCGCAAGCTGTTTGAGCCGTACCATCAAAGCCGCAAAATGGAATCGGCTTGAGCCGCGGAGAAATGCTTTTCGCCGGGCGCTGGGTGCCCCACCCTTATCCGCAGCCTCATCGCGGATAGGGTGGGACTGATCCCTGACTCCTGATCACTGGTTTTTACCGCGACGCCGCCCGCACCGATTTCCCGCTGATCTCCGCCGCTCGCGCCTCGGCATAGGCGGCCGCGCCCATCAGCGCGCAGCGGCTCTCCAGAATGATGTGCACCGGCGTCTGCACCAGTAGCTCCGTCAGCCGCCCCTTGTCGGTGAACGCGCGCATGAACGCGCCGTCCCGCATCGTTTTCACAATTTTCGGCGCGATGCCGCCGCCCAGATACATCCCTCCCGTCGCCAGCACCTTCAGCACCATGTTCCCCGACTCGGCTCCGTACGCGGACACGAACATCTCCAGCGCCTTCGCGCACAGCTCGCTGCCGCATTGCTCGCCCACTTCGCCGATCACCGCGTTCGGATCTTCCGCCGCCATGCGCTCCCGCAGCCAGGCCGGCTCTGCCATGCCCTTCACATCGCGCAGAAAGGTGTAGATGTTCGTCACGCCCTGGCCGGACACCACCCGCTCCCAGCTCACCCGCCCGCCGAGCTTCTTCCGCAGATACGCCAGCAGTTCTGCTTCCACGTCGTTGCGCGCGGCAAAATCGCAGTGTCCGCCTTCCGACGCCATCGGCACATGTGTCTTTCCGTTCCACACCAGCACGCCTTCGCCCAGCCCGGTTCCCGCGGAAACCAGCGCGCGATTGCCCACCGCTGCCGGATCGCCCTCGTTCAGCGTGAAAATCTGCTCCGCTTTCAGCTCCGGAATCCCGTAGCCGTTCGCCTCCAGATCGTTGATGAGGAACAGATGCTGAATGCCGAGCGACGTGGACAGCTCGCGGCTGTCGAGCACCCACGGCAGGTTCGTCAGCCGCAGCCGCCCGCCGCGCACCGGACCCGGCACGCCGAAACACGCCGCGGTGATTTCCGGCGCTTCGCTCTCCAGCAAAAACCGCCGAACGATCTCCTCCAGCCCGGCAAACTCCTGCGCGGGGAAACGCTGCTCGCGAACGTGCACCAGTTGGCCGTGCTCGAACCCATACAACGCCAGCTCAACTTTAGTGCCGCCCACGTCCCCGGCCAGAATCATCGTTCGATCTCCAGTGCTCCTCTGCCCTGCGCATCCGCTGCGGGCAAATGCGCCGCCGCGGCCCTGTCCAGCAAGAATAGCAGTCGTCCGTTGCGTGGCTGGATCAGTTGCGAAGGCAGTGTTTCCGGCTCGTAGGGCCCGCGCAAAATGCGTCCCAGCGGATCGGCCTTGTCCGCGCCGTCGACCAGGAAAAAGACGTCGCGTCCCGCATTGATCGCCGGCCACGTCAGCGTTACGCGCTGCCTCTGCTTCTGCTGCGGCGCCTCATTCGCCACCGCGATCCGCCCCATCTCATGCAGCGCTGCCGTGTGCGGAAACAGCGACGCCGTGTGCCCATCCGGGCCCATCCCCAGATGCACCACGTCGAAAATGGGAACCTCCGCGCCTTCCAGTCGAAAATGCCCCCGAATGGCGGACTCATACCGGTCGGCCGCTTCCTCGGGCTGGATTTCGCCTTCAATCCGGATCACCCGCTCCGGCGGCAGCGGCACCTTCTCGAGCAGCAGCTCGTGCGCTGCCCCGTAATTGCTCTCCGGATGCTCTGGCGGAACGCACCGCTCATCCACCCAGAACACCCACAGCCGATCCCAGGCAATCGCCTCGCGGTACGGCGCGTCGGCGCTCGCCAGCAGTGAGAAGACCGGCTTCGGGCTGTTCCCTCCCGAAAGCGCGATCCGCGCCACGCCCCGTGCGCTCACTGCCGCCTGAAGCCCCTGGACGAAATGCTCCGCCGCCGCTCGGTTCAGCGCATCTTCCTCGTCGAATACGCGATACTCAGCACGAATCGTTCTTGTCATAGTTCTTAGCAGCCCATTGCAAAAGTTCTTTTGAGGGGGCACAACTTTACAGCTTGCGGCAGAACACTCGCTTCTTTGAAGGGGCACGGCTTCAGCCGTGCCATTACCGCCGCAGAATCAGCGGGCTTTAGCCCCTGAGGGATATTTTCCGGCCCTTTGGCCTTAACCCAGTGTTCAATCCAAACCCGCCTCCTTACGATTCCGGCGCCACCGAGTGCCACCGAAAGCCGTCCCGCCCAATCAGTTCGTCGCCGCATTCCGGTCCCCAGCTCCCCGCCGCATAATTCGGAAATGTCTGCGGAAACTTCTTCGCCCACGCATCGATCACCGGCGTATACAACGCCCACGTGGTCTCCACGCCGTCGCGATGCGCGAACAGCGTCGCGTCGCCCAGCATCGCGTCCAGCAGCAGCCGCTCGTACCCGTTCGCCGACGAGGCGCCGAAGGCCTGCGCGTAGCCGAAATCCATAATCACCGGGCAAACCGCCATCTGCGGCCCGGGTACCTTCGCCCCAAAGCGCAGCGAGATGCCCTCATCCGGCTGAATCCTCATGGTCAGCAGGTTCGGCTGAATCTCCGAGCATCCGCCGTGTGTGTGCCCTTCAAAAAGTAACATCGGCGGTTGCTTAAACTGGATCGTAATCTCCGTCACCCGGCTCGCCAGCCGCTTCCCCGCTCGCAGGAAAAAAGGTACCCCCGCCCACCGCCAGTTCTCGATTTCCAGCCGCAGCGCCGCGTAGGTTTCCGTCTGCGACTGCGGATCCACGCGATCCTCTTCGCGGTAGCCCTTCACTTTCTTCCCATCGACGATGCCCGGCCCGTACTGCCCGCGCACGCAGTCGAAGATATTCAGCGGCTTGATCGAGCTCCACACCTTGATCTTTTCCCGCCGCACCGCGTCCGCGGCAAAGCTCGCCGGCGGCTCCATCGCGATAAAAGACAGCAGCTCCATCATGTGGTTCTGCACCACGTCGCGCAGCGCGCCTGCTTTTTCGTAGAACGGTCCGCGCCCTTCGATTCCGATGCTCTCCGCCGCCGTGATCTGCACGTGATCGATAAAATTCCGGTTCCAGATCGGCTCGAAAATCCCGTTGGCAAAGCGGAACACCAGCACGTTCTGCACGGTTTCCTTGCCCAGATAATGGTCGATGCGGAAAATCTGGCTCTCGCTGAAGACCGTATTGACGTCGTCGTTCAGCTCCCTCGCGCTCTCCAGATCGTGCCCGAACGGCTTCTCGATGATCACCCGCACGTTTCCAACTTCCGGCTTCGCCATGCCGTGCGCACCCAGCCGGTGCACGATATCCGCGAAATACTCGGGCGCGGTCGCCAGATAAAACAGCCGGTTGCCCCGTGTCCCGAAGTCCCGGTCGTATTGCTCCAGCAGTTTTTTCAGCCCCACGTAGCCGTTGTCATCGTCGAAATTCATCGCGAAGTAGCCCACCTTCTCGATGAACTCTTCCAGCTTCTCCTCGCCCTCCTGCACGCCGCCGAACTGGAGGATGCCCTGCCGCATCTCCTCGGCAAACGTCTTGCCCAGATCGCGCCGCGCCACGCCCACAATCCGAAACTGCGCCGGCAGCAGCCCCGCCTGCTCCAGATGAAAGAGCGCCGGCAGCAGCTTCCGCTTCGTCAGGTCGCCGGACGCGCCGAAGATCGCCACTACGGCCGGTTCCGGAACCCGTTCCTCCACCTGCGCTGCCGCCTGTTTCACGTCCTCCGGCGAAATCCTCACCTCTGTCGTCGCCATTATTTCCTCCGCCGTGGTGCCTTCGCTGACCGGCTCCTGGCTGGCCGCTTTTTTGCCAGCCGGACCTCAGCTAACCGCTTTTTAGCAGATTCATCTCCGCCAGCTTCGCGGCCAGTTGTACCGATCCCTCATACCGGATCGCGTGCATGCCCAGCGCCGCCGCGGCCGCTGTGTTCTCCTCGCGATCGTCGATAAACACCGTCTCGTCCGGATCGCTCTCGAGCACATCCAGTGCCAGTTGGTAAATCTTCCGGTCCGGCTTGCGCAGCCCCACATAGCATGAGCTGAAAAACGCGTCGAGCCACTCCGGCAGCCCAAACGTCGCCAGCCGGTATTCGTTCATCGCCCGCGATTCGTTGTTCACCGTGGCCAGCACCAATTCATCGGATGCCGCAAGCCCGCGGAGGATTCCCAGCGCGCTGTCCGCCAGCATTCCGGATTCTCCCCGCATTGCGGCGAGAAACTCGGCCTGCGTAAAATTCCGTGGCTCAAAGAAAACCGTATGCAGCAGATATTGGTCGATGGAGATTTCGTCCTTCTCCCACGCGTCGGCCACCTCCGCATGTCGATGCTCGAACACCGCCGCATCCAGTCCGAAGCGTGGCGCCACCGCGTCGCACTGCTGGCGATCCCAGCCATTCGTGAGCAGCACTCCGCCCACGTCCCACAAAACCGTGCTGATGCCGCTCAAGGACATCTCCTGAAACAGAACTGTCGACGCGAAACCGCAGACGGCGTACTCCGCCGCAATCTTACGATTGCGCCGCCTCCGGCATGTTCCGGGCTTCGATAGCCATCACCTTGTTCAGCCGCCGTACGTACCGCTCCACCTGCGACTGGAACTTCGCCTCCAGGAACGCCCCGATCAGATCGAATGCCAGTTCCGAGCCGATAATCCGCGCGCCCAGCACCAGCACGTTCATGTTGTCGTGCTCCACGCCCTGGTGCGCGGAGTAGTGATCGTGGCACATACAGGCGCGAATCCCCGGCATCTTGTTCGCGGCCACGCACACGCCCACCCCGCTGCCGCAAATCAGGATCCCGCGTTCGGCCCGTCCGGCCTGCACCGCGCGGCCCACGGCCTCCGCGAAATCCGGATAATCCGACGGCTCCGCATTGAACGCGCCCAGATCGATGACTTCGTGCCCCAGCTTCTCCAGATACCCGCGCACTTCTTCCTTCAGCGCGTATCCCGCGTGATCCGCTCCAATCGCCAGTTTCATTTCGCTGACCGTCCCTTCGCTGGCCGCTTTTCCGCTGACCGCTTCTTCGCTGACCGTTCCTTAGCTGCCCGGACCTTAGCTGCCCGCTTCTTGGCTACTTCCCCGCCATCGCCGGCTCCGATCTTCGCGCCCGTTCCACCAGCGCCTTCGCCCGCGCCGCCACGTTGTCCGCGCTGAAGCCCAGCTTCTCCAGCACAGTCGTCCCCGGAGCCGACGCGCCAAAGCGATCCAGCCCGACTATGTCGCCGTGCCGCCCGACGTATTTCCACCAGCCCAGCGTCGCGCCCGCTTCCACCGCCAGCTTCGGCACGCCATCCGGCAGAATCTCCGCCTTGTAGCTCTCCGGCTGCTCGTCGAAAATCTTCACGCTCGGCATCGACACTACCCGCGCCGCGATTCCTTCCTTCTTCAGTTGCTCGGCCGCGCGGATCGCCGGCCACAGCTCCGCGCCCGTCCCGATCAGCAGCACATCCGGCGCATCGCCGCCCCGCTCCACTACGTACCCGCCCTTGCGCACGCCCTCGAACACCTTCTGCTTCACCGGATCCAGCAAGGGCAAATCCTGCCGCGACAGCGCGAAGAACGAAGGCCCCTTGCGCTCCAGCGCCAGTCCCCACGCCGCCGACGTCTCATTCGCGTCCGCCGGCCGGAAATCCGTCAGCCGCGGCACCGCCCGCAGCATCGTCAGTTGCTCCACCGGCTGATGGGTCGGCCCGTCTTCGCCCAGCCCGATCGAGTCGTGCGTGAACACGAAGATCGAGTGCACGTCCATGATCGCGGCCATGCGAATCGCCGGCTTCGCGTAGTCGCTGAACACGAAGAACGTCGACCCGTACGGAATCACCCCTCCATGCGCCGCCATCCCGTTCACCATCGCGCACATCCCGAACTCGCGCACGCCGAACCAGATGTTTTGCCCGCTCGCGTCCTGGTGAAAATTCCTGCTGTCCTTCAGAATCGTCTTCGTCGATGTCGACAGGTCCGCCGCGCCGCCCAGCAGCTCCGGCACCTGCTTCGCAAACGCATTCATCACCGTGTTGCCTGCCGTGCGCGTCGCCACCGGCTTCGAGTCCGCGGGAAACTGTGGCAGGCTCTGCGCCCATCCATCCTTCAGCCGGCCCGCCTGCACGCGCTCGTACTCCGCCGCCAGCTCCGGATACTGCTGCCTGTACTTCGCGAACAGCGCGTTCCAGTCGGACTCTTCCTTCGCGCCCTTCTCCACCGCCTGCAGCCAGTTCTTCGCCGCATCGTCCGGCACCCAGAACGTCTTGTCTTCCGGCCAGCCCAGATTCCGCTTCGTCTCCTTCACCGCTTCGTCGCCCAGCGCCTCGCCGTGCGCCTTGCTCGTCCCCGCCTTCGGGCTGCCGTACCCAATCACCGTTCGCACCGCGATGAACGACGGCTTATCCTTCACTGCCCGCGCCGCGTCAATCGCTTTCGAGATGGCTTCGAGATCGTTCCCGTCCTCCACGATCTGTACGTGCCAGTGGTACGCCTCGAACCGCTTCAGCCGATCCTCGGTAAATGAAAGCTCCGTCGGCCCATCCAGCGAAATCAGGTTGTCGTCGTACAGGCAGATCAGCTTGCCCAGCGCCAGCGTCCCTGCCAGCGACGCCGCCTCGTGCGACACGCCTTCCATCAGGTCGCCGTCGCCGCACATCATGTACGTCGTGTGGTCCACGATGTCGAAGCCCGGCCGGTTGTACACCGCTGCCAGATGCTTCTCCGCCATCGCCAGCCCCACGGCCATGGCAAATCCCTGCCCCAGCGGGCCTGTCGTCACCTCCACGCCGTCCGTATCGCCGTACTCCGGATGCCCCGGCGTATTCGATCCCCACTGCCGGAACTGCTTCAGGTCGTCCAGCGAGACCTGGTAGCCCGTCAGATGCAGCACGCTGTACAGCATCGCCGACGCGTGTCCGTTCGAAAGCACAAACCGGTCGCGGTTCGTCCACTTCGAATGCTTCGGGTTGTGCCGCATGTACTTGTGAAAGAGGAGGTACGCCATCGGCGCGCAGCCCAGCGGCGCTCCCGGATGTCCGCTGTTCGCCTTCTGCACCGCATCCACGGCCAGAAATCGCAGGGCGTTAATCGACAACTGATCCACTTCGTTCATAAAGACTCAGGTCTCCTCTTCGCGGGAACACAGGAAGTTTAGGATGGACTCACTCGCAAAATCAGCCGCGCAAATTCGATTGTCTCTCTACCGGTTTGGATGACGCAAACCCGCGCTACTCCTGCTCGTCGTTGGCAGAAGCGGGAAAGCACGAACGTAAAGGCTCGGACGTCTTTGCTTTTGTATCAGGGCACGACACAACGGGTGCCCCATATCTGCCCGGTTTTGGCAGATGTGGGAGCGCCCGGATCTCAACCGGTTTTTGTATTATCAGAGCCCGTCTTCCCAGCTTGCGGAAAGATATCTCGAGACAGGGGCTTTGTATCAGGGCACGACTTCAGTCGTGCCGTACAGGCAGCAAAAATACCGGGGCTTGAGCCCCTGCGATTTTGAGGTTGTAACCAGGGCCTCGTGCAGCGAGGCTGGGTAGAAGCACCGGGCTTGAGCCCGGTGAACAGAAGTGAGAAGCATTCCGGCCTTCAACCCCGGAATCGCTTTGTATCAGGCCACGAGTTGACTCGTGCCGTAACTGCTGCAAAATGAGCCCGGCTTCAGCCGCTGAGGGATGTTCTCCTCTCGTAAAGCGTGCAAACTGGGATTTTTCCCGCAAGCTGTTCAGACCGGGCTTTGTATCAGGGCACGACTTCAGTCGTGCCGTAACCGGTGCAAAATGAGCCCGGCTTCAGCCGCTGAGGGATGCTCTTCTCTCGTCGGCGTGCAAACTGGGATTTTTCCGCAAGCTGCCCAGACCGGGCTTTGTATCAGGGCACGACTTCAGTCGTGCCGTAACCGGTGCAAAATGAGCCTGGCTTGAGCCGCTGAGGGATGCTCTTCTCTCGTCGGCGTGCAAACTGGGATTTTTCCGTAGCTGGGATGCGCGGCCGGGAAAACGTTGCGCCCAATTTTGCTTCCGGACCTT
Organism: Acidobacteriaceae bacterium; assembly: GCA_030037475.1. Lineage (GTDB taxonomy): Bacteria > Acidobacteriota > Terriglobia > Terriglobales > Acidobacteriaceae > Palsa-343. Next base: position 795 of record JASHRH010000189.1, on the reverse strand, counting down.
CTCTGCTTCACCTCTCCAGCTCCACCTCGAAGTTCTTTCCCTCCCATCGATCCTCATCCGTCCAGTACAGCGTGAAGATCAGCGATCCCGTTTGTCCCTTCTTTGTCGGCAAATCCGCATACGACCCCAGATACCCCAGCTCGGTGCTCTCCAGATCCTGCTGCGTCGCCCATCCATCCGCCGTCCAGCGCACCATAAACCGCGACGCTGAGGTGATCCGCAGCGCCTTCCCCGCCGGCAGGGTGCGAATCTGTCGCCGCAGCACCTTGAACACTTCAATCCCGCTCGGCGGATGGTTCCCCTTTGCGTACCGCTCCTCCACGATCGGAATGCAGTCGAACACCTGCCCATCCGCCGCCGAGCGCAGCAGCTTCAGATACTCCGAGTGCGCCCACACCAGCGGCATCGCCGATCCCGCCGGGCCGCCCAGCACCAGACCATTTGTATCCGGCTCGTCCCAGATCTGCTCCGGCAGCATTCCGCCGCCAGAAGCGAATTTCTCCATCGTGGCAATCAGCGGACGCACGTCGCGCCCCGCCGCCAGTTCATAGTGCGCCCGTTCGCCGGTCAGCAGCGGCCATGCGCGTCCCTGGCCGCTGCCCAGAAACGGCCCTCCATCGCTGCATTGTCCATAGCCATCGTGGTTGTAGCGCCGCCAGCACGGACCCTGCGGCGCATCCACTTTCAGCGTCGCGTCCACCACCTTCAGCGAATCCACAATCAGCGGATCGTCCGCCGCACGCACGCCGTACCGCACCAGCTCCAGAAATCCCGCGTCCGCAATCTCCCGCGCCT
>JASHRH010000188.1 GCA_030037475.1 Acidobacteriaceae bacterium | reverse complement strand
CGCGCGCACCACGCTGGTGATCACCGTGATCGCGTTCTCCACCAGCTTCTCCGGCGGAAACGAAATCTTGCCCACCGGCACGTGCACCAGCGCCGTCTTGTCGGTGCGGAACTCTACCTTGCCGGCCTTGATCTCGCGAATCGCCGCGGTCACGTCGTTGGTCACCGTGCCCGTCTTTGGATTCGGCATCAGCCCGCGCGGTCCCAGCACCTTACCCAGCCGGCCCACGGACTTCATCATGTCCGGCGTGGCGATCAGCGCGTCGAAGTCGGTCCAGTTCTCTTTCTGGATCTTCTCCACCAGCTCGTCGCCGCCCACGATGTCCGCGCCCGCCGCTTCGGCTTCGCGCTGCTTGTCGCCCGTGGTCACCACCGCGACCTTCTTGGTCTTGCCCAGCCCGTGCGGCAGCACCACCGTGCCGCGCACCATCTGGTCGGCATGCCGCGGGTCCACGCCCAGACGCAGCGTCAGGTCCACGGTCTCATCGAACTTGGCGAATTTCACTTTTTGCAGGAGTGGAACCGCTTCCTGCAACGGGTAAGGGCGCTTCTCCACCTGGGCGCGCGCCTTCCCGATATTCTTGCCTTCTCTGGCCATTCCATCCTCGTCTCCCACCGCGCGGACGCTGTTGCCTGCCGGCCGTGGTGCTGGTGACCGCGCCCGCAAAGGGCGCAGAGTTTGATTATCTCTGGAAATCCGGTCTGGCGCAAGGGGCTTCCGTCATTCAGGGGCAACCTGCGGCCCCCTTTGCGATCACATGCCACCGCTCGGGCCGTACATGACATGAAAGGCCAGGATCGCAGCGCTCTTACTCCGCCGTCGGGACCACCACGGATGCCGCTCGCTTTGTGTGGCACCGGCCCAGGACGCCGCAGCGCACCCGATGCAGCAGATACCCCGCAGGCAAAAAAGTCAGCCACAGGATCGGATAACGGTACCGCACGTCCGCGACCACCACGTAATACATCAGCGGGTAGATTGCGAACGCGGCCAGCAGAAACGGCACGAGGCGCTCGCGGCGAAGGATCATCAGGATGAGCCCCGGAATCGACAGCGCCGTGCCCAGCCACATGGCAAACATTGGCCATAGCTGCGGGCCGGGCACGGGAAACCAGAATTCAGCGACACGCGCCGCGGTCAGTTGCAGAAACCTGCGTGGATTGGACTTGATCCAACGCTCGGCATCCGCCTTGCGCATCTGGTCGTAGCGCACTTCTCCCATCTGCTCCAGCAGCCGAGCGTCCGCCACGCTGGTGTTGGGATGGCGCGGCTGATAGCAGCCGGCTGCCATATTCGCATAGAAGCTGGACCGGGCGCAGTCGTTGTTCGAAACATACAATGCGGTGCCGAAACCAGTTCGCATGACGAAATGACCCAGTCTGACTTTGTTGCGCGCCATCCAGGGAAGGATCACCAGAAATGCGATGGCGAGGATAACGACTGCACGCCCAGGGATCCGGCTGCCAGGCGGCGCGACAAAGAAAACCAGCGGAAGAAGGATCAGCAGCGCGGCCGGATTCAGCAGCAGCAGCAGTCCGGCCAGAATCCCGATGAGCACCCAGGCGCGCAGCGGCCCGCGGACTGGAACTGGCGACGTGCAGAGAACACAAACCCAAAGCAGCAGGACCGCCGTCAGGCTGACGTCCCATTCCGGCATCAGCAGCACGGACGCGATCCACAAAACGGCGGCAACAATGCCCGGCGTCGAGGCGCCAAAGAGCCGGCGCGACCACTGAGGCAGCAGCGCCGCGGTCACGGCGTTGGCAACCATCGTCACGAAGGAAACCACGCGCACAATCGCGGCCGAGGACCGGAAGAGCATCATGACCGCAGCCAGAAAGAGCGGATAGAGCGGAGGGTTGGCTGCTGTCGGTCCGGTTGGCAGCGTCTGGAACGGGTTCGCGAAGCCCGTGTGAGCCGCCAGACTGCGAGCGATCGCGCACATTTCAAATCCCCGGCCGAAGGGAACGGGTGCGAGCATCTGGAAATACCCAGCGAGCAGCGCCGCAGCGAACAGGATCAACGGTGCCGAAGATTCCCGCTTGTTGGGCTGGGCCATGCCCGTGACTCTACATGCGGAGGACTACGGACGCAATCCATCCTCCGATGCAGGCACGAGCGGCCGAGGGCATTGGTTTGCTGTGGGGTCAGAACCAAAACGGAGCGGCTTCCCCACGAGGAGAAGCCGCTCCGCAGATAGCAGGGAACCTACGCGACCACTTCTATCCCCATTGACCGCGCCGTGCCCTTGATGCTCTTCACGGCGGCTTCCACCGACGCGGCATTCAGATCCGGCATCTTTTGCTTCGCGATCTCCAGCACCTGCGCCTCGCTCACCTTGCCCACCTTGTCCTTGTTGGGTGTGCCCGAGCCCTTGGCCAGGTTGGCGGCCTTTTTCAGCAGCACCGACGCCGGCGGCGTCTTGGTGATGAAGGTAAACGTCCTGTCGGCATAGACGGTGATGACTACGGGAATGATCAGTCCGGCCATCTCCTTGTTCTGGGTGCGCGCGTTGAACTGCTTGCAGAACTCCATGATGTTCACCTGCGCCTGGCCCAGAGCCGGACCCACCGGCGGCGCCGGCGTCGCCTTGCCGGCTTCAATCTGGAGTTTTACCTGCGTTGCTACTTTCTTTGTCGGAGGCATTGCTTTTCCTTAGCTGTTAGCTCGTTCTTCGTACTGTTGAAACTCGTGACTGCGGGGCGCACAGGCTGGTAGCTAACGGCTAAAAGCTGGCGGCTGCTTTTACGCGATCTTCTCCACCTTGCCGAAATCCAGCTCCACCGGCGTCGAGCGGCCGAAGATCGTCACCATCACCTTCAGCGTCTCGCGGTCTTCGTTCACGTCGTCCACCACGCCGTTGAAGTTCGCGAACGGTCCTTCGGTGATCCGCACGGATTCGTTCTTTTCGAACTTCACCTTCAACCGCGGCTTCTCTTTCGAGACGTCGCTGCGGAAGAGGATCGAGCTCACCTCGGCTTCGGTGAGCGCCACTGGCTTGTCGCCCGTGCCCAGAAAACCCGTCACCCGCGGCGTGTTCTTGATCACGTGCCACAGGTCGTTGTCCAGATCCATCTCCACCAGTACGTAGCCGGGCAGGAAGACGCGTTCCACGGTGCGCTTCTTGCCGTTGGTGATCTCCGTGACCGCCTCCGTGGGAATCATCACGCGGCCAATGCGGTTCTGCAGGCCGAACGCCTGCACGCGGGTTTCAATTGACTCGCGCACCTTGCGCTCGAAGCCCGAATAGGCGTGGATGATGTACCACCGGAAGCGCTCGTTCGTCGGCGGTTCCAGACGCGGCTGCTGTTCGCCGCCTTCGGGGCCGTTGCCGTCCGCGTTCGGTGTTGGGTTTTCTGTCTCTTCCGCCATGAAACTTTGTTCCTTCATTGCATTCAGGAGCCTACTGCACCGCGCCCAGCCAGTGATACAGGTACTTCACTGCATTGCCCAGAAAGTAGTCGCACAGGAAGAAAAATCCCGCGAACGCGAAGACCGAAATGATCACCACGAGGGTCGTGGACTGCACCTCGGACCAGGAAGGCGTCACCACCTTCTTCATCTCCGACCGCACGTCCTTCAGAAACTCGCGGCTGCGGGTGAAAAAACTCAGGGCGCGGGCTGGAACGCCGCTTTCAGAAGTCATTGCTGTTGCTGCCTTGGCCATATACGTTTTCGTTTCCGCGCTCTTCTCTGCTACGGGCATAACCTCCAGCCCTGTTCCTCGTTCCGGGTTGATCTGGCAGGGGCGGAGGGATTCGAACCCCCAAGTCCGGTTTTGGAGACCGGCAGTTTAGCCGTTGAGCTTACGCCCCTGAAGGGCAGCGATCGACGCTCAGCAATCAGCGTTCAGGAATTGCGGAAAGAGCCTTCTGAACGCTGCACCCTGAACGCTGTACCCTGCCGTTATTTCGTCTCCTTGTGCGCCGTGTGCTTCCGGCAGCGCTTACAGAACTTCTGGAACTCGAGACGGCCCGTGGTCGTCTTCTTGTTCTTCGTCGTCGAGTAGTTGCGCTCCTTGCACTCGCCGCACTGTAATGTCACAATTTCACGCATTTTCTTATCCTAACCTGATTTACGCCGGGCACCCCGCCCAGCGCCTGTTCTTCTCCGCATCAGCGAACCCTCTTCCGAGATTCCGCCGCCCTGTTTTCGCTGACTCGCTAACCTGCTGACTCGCTGACCAGCTTCTGTGGCCGAAGGCCGCGTCCGCCCGGACGGCCAGTCCCTATGCCAGAATCTCCGTAATCGTGCCCGCGCCCACCGTCCGCCCGCCTTCCCGGATCGCGAACCGCAGCCCCTTCTCCATGGCCACCGGCGTGATCAGCTCGATCTCCAGCGCCACGTTGTCCCCAGGCA
>JASHRH010000187.1 GCA_030037475.1 Acidobacteriaceae bacterium | reverse complement strand
GCTGGAGGGCCTCATCGTACATGCCGTCGAGGCGGAGGGTGAGGCCGGCGACGAGGTGGACGTTCCAGTCGTTGGCGGCGGTGCGGAGGAGGTGCTCGATGCCGTGGCGTGCGGATTCTTTTTCGCCGCGGGAGAGGAGCATGTAGATGCGGTAGAGGTTGGCCTCGACGGAGCCGGGATCGAGCTCGAGGGCGCGATCGAGGGCGCGGCGTGCGGCCATGACGTGCATGTGTCCGCCGAATCCGTAACGGATGTACTGGAGTTCGGCAATACCGAGGCCGGCGAAGGCGGCGGCGAAGGAGGGATCGCGCTGGGTGACAGCGTCGAAGGCGTCACGGGCGCGGTTGAGGTCGGCACGGTTGCCGGTGCGCTGCATGAATCCGGAGAGCAGAGCGCGGGCCTGAAGATATTCTTCGCTGACCTGCTCGCCGATGGGGGCAACGCGCGGCACTTCGCGTTCCGCGGGCGTTGTCAGATCGCCGGTGCCCTGAAGGGATCCGAAGACTTCGTTGCAGATCTCAGTCTGGACGGCGATGAGGTCGAACGACGGGACGCTGATGGAGCCGCCTCCGCGGACGCTTTGGCGGTCGACGTCGAGGAGTTGCCAGTTGAGGTCGAATCCGCTGGCGGAGCGGGCGAAGCTGCCGGTGAGGACCCAGTCGACGAGCAGCTTTTGGCCGATGGCGAGGGGGTCCATCTGGGCCAGGGGAAGGTTCATGAGCGCGGAGGAGGGGCGGACGACGAGCGAGGACATGCGGGCGATGCGCGTGGCGATGGCGTCGGCGAGGGCGGTGCCGTAGAGCGGGGCGACGTCGGCGGCGCCGAGATTGCGGAAGGGCAGGACGAGGATGGAGTTCTCGCGGACGCGCTCGGGGGCGGACTCACGGAAGCGCTCGGCGAGCATGGAAAGCAGGCCGGTGGCGCGCTTTTCTTCTTCAGCGGGAGTGGGCGGCGTGGAGGGCGGCAGAACGGCGGCGGCATCGCCGGGGATGATGCCGGTCTCGATCTGGAGCGTCTTCATGATGGTCTTGAGCGCTTCGCGGACTTCGGCGGCAGAGGCGTAGCGGTCGGCAGGGTTTTTCTTGAGCAGGGTGAGGATGACGGAGCTGAGCTCGGGCGGGATGGCGTCGAGGGGCGAGGTTTCCTGGTACTGGATGGCGCGGATAGCCTGGAATTCTTCGAGGTCGGGGCGGACGAAGGGATGGCGGCCGGTGGCGAGCTCGTAAAGGATGACGCCGAGGGCCCAGAGATCGGACTGGACGGAGCTTTGTCCGGTGACGAACTGTTCGGGGGCCATGTAGGCGATGGTGCCGCCGCGGGCGGTATAGGTGGCGATGGGGGCGCCAGGCTTACGGCGGCCAGCGATGGCGGGATCGAAGTCCATCTTTTCCGGCGGGAGACGGCGGGCGAGGCCGAAGTCGAGGATTTTGGTGAGGCCGCCGTCGGTGAGCATGACATTGGCGGGCTTGAGGTCGCGATGGAAGATGCCAAGCACATGCGCGGCAGAAAGGCCGTCGGCGATCTGGATGCCGACGGAGAGCAGAAGCGGGAGGGTGGCGGGACCGCGGGCGATGAGCTTGTCGAGTGACTGGCCGGGGACGTACTGCATGACGATGAAAGCTTCCTGGCCTTCTTCGCCGACCTCGTAGATGGCGCAGACGTTGGGGTGCTCGATGGCGGAGGCGAGACGAGCTTCGCGCAGAACGGTGGTGCGCATCTGCTCGAGGGTGAGCGCGCCGCGGCGGAGGACTTTCATGACGACGGGACGCATGAGCTGGGTGTCGTTGGCGAGCCAGACGACGCCGCTGCCGCCGGCGCCGAGTTTGCGCTCCAGCTCATAGTGCTTGATGGTGCGCTTCATGCTGGTTTCAGTGTATCGGGTGGCAAAGAGCGCGCCGGGCGCGGGGATGATGCGGAGATCGGGTCAGGCTTCGCGGGAGAGCATGTGGCGGACGCGGGCGGCCTGGCGGTTCAGCTCATCGATGAAGCTTTCCGTGCGGGAGAGGAAATCCTGGCTGGCGTGGACGAAGTTGGGGATGGAATTCCAGAAATTGCGCACGCCTTCGGGATGCTCGAAGAGAGCGACGGCGCCTCCGGCAGCAGCGACGGCGAGACCGGCGCGGCGGTATCCGGTGACGAGGAGCAATGCGCCGGCGAGGAGCGAGCCGGCAGCGAGGCCGCGGTTCCATGTCAGGCTCGAGTCTTCGCTGCGCTGCGGAAAGGGCATGAGGTTGGTTGCGGAATCCATGAAGTGTTCGACGCTCCTCGGAGAATTAGATGCGGCGGGGATCAGTCCAGATCGAATTCGCGGAGAGGCTTGCCGGTGTCAGGTGTTTCTTTGGCTTTTTTCATGGCCTCTTCAAATCGCTTGTTGAAGACATCCTCGCGATTCTTCTCGGCTTCGAGGGACTGGCGGAAGAGGCTCTCCTTGCGCTCCTCGGCTTCTTTCAGGGCGCGGGTGGCCTGGTCGAAATCCTCGAAGGTGCGCTTGCGGGGCGCGGGAGTGTGGGCGATCACGGTGCGGGTTTCGGGATCGATTTTGAGGATGGCCCCGCAGTCGGGGCAGGCGACGTCGAAGGTGGAGTGGGATTTGGCGGCCATGTGTGCATCCGCGTACGAGGGTGAGTTTAACGCAGGGGAGGGGGCAGGGTACAGGGGCGGAGAGGGGAGACTGCGTACAGCGATCAGCGTTCGGGAGCGACGAAAAAATCTGAGGGCGGGAAAGGACATGCACTCGCAGCGGCGCGGGGCTGGAGTTGATCTGAAGGCATGGATGGTCCTGCAAAGGGCCCTTCGGACGCGCCGATCGATCCGGAGCGATCAGCGATGCGGTTTTCCGCCACCGCCGCCGGAGGGATGCGATCCTCCGCCAGAAGAACGGGGCGCACCGCCGCCAGAGCGAGGCGAGCCGCCGGACGGGGCGCGGGGCGCTGCCGCAGGGCGCGACGGATGATAGCCCCAACTGCTGAGGGGAGCCGACGGCACCGGCATGCGAGGTTGCGGGACACGCACGATGGGCGTGCCTGCGGAGCGTACGGCTGCCGGGGCCAGCTCGGGATGCTGGCGCACCAGCGAGGCGGTGAAGGTTTCGCCGAGCGGGCCGCGCTGGACCGGGTGAATGCCGGCCTGGAGCGGAGCGATGGTGGCGCCGTTGAAATCGAGCGGGCGCGGCTGGAGCGACCTCGCGTGATCGAACCTGAATGGGGCTGCGTATTGCGGTCCACGGTTGACAGCGATTATGCGCGGCAGCGGAGTGCTTGGCCTGCGAGGCCGCATGGGCGGCTTCCAGGCCGGCGGGCCGTGCCATACGGTGGGATACGGCATCCAGCCGGCGCCATATAAACCCCAGCCGCAGTTGCCGGGAGCCCAAATCCAGCCCCAGGTGTCCAGGTAATCCCACGCGCCGCAGTGATAGGGCCACCAACCCCAGGGGTAAGCGGAAATCCACGTATAGCCAAACGCGGGGTAATAGCCCCAGGAACCGTCGCCGAAGGGATCCCAGTCGGCGCCGACGCCGTTGGGCGACCAGACTTCGCCATAGCCGGGAACGCTGTACCAACTGCCGTAGTAGTCGAGGTCGTTCCAGGACGCGTCATCGGGGTTGGTGGTGGAAGCGCGGGCGGTAGTTTCGCTGGACTCCATGTCGGCCAGTTCCTGATCGCGATCGGAGTTCCACTGGTCCCAGGAATTGGCATTGATGCTGTCGGCGACGGTGAACTGGCCGGGCTGGCTGGGATCGGTCTGGAAGGTCTGGTTGGGGTGCACGTCGACGGAGACGCCATCGCCGTCGCCGACATGGACCTCGCCCTGCATCACGGCGAGTTCGTTCGGATCATTGTCCAAATCGACGCGGAAGATGGAGGCGCCTTCGGGCGTGGCATTCTCCTGGGCAAGACCAACGGCGAACTGGCCAGCGCGGCTGTTCAGCTCGTAATAACTGAGGCCGGTGAGCGCGTCGATGCGGGTGATGGCGTTGCCCTGGGCGTCGCGGCGGAGCTGGGTGAGGCGGAAGGAGCTGTTGGGCGCGAGACGGGCGACGCTGCCATCCTCGAATTCGATTTCGAGACGGCCGTCTTCGCCGGTGACGAAGCGCATGCCTTCGACGGCGGGCATGTTGGGTTCGGCCTGATTGAAGGCAAGCTGGCCGTCCTGAAAGACCTGGACCTGGCCGGCGACATCGGAGACGCGCACGGCGCGGACGTCGTTCTGGCCTGGGGCAGGATTCTGGCCCGCGGCAGTCGCGTCGGCTGGAGGAGGCGGCGGCAGGGTGTCCTGAGCCAGGGCGGCGACGTCGAGCGCGAGGACGAAAAGAGCCGCGAGCAGGACGATGCGGCGCAGAAGGTGATGATACGAGTGCGGATGCCGGGAACGATAACGGGACAGAATGCGGTGCTCCATGAGGATACCCCTCACTCAGTTCTATAAACGTGCGAGGGTGAGAGGAAGTTTCGAGATTATTGTCGCATTTCAGGAGACAGGAGTCAGGAGTCAGTGATCGGGTTCCACCCGAGGTTTGGTTCGCTGGGTTAATGGAACAGGCTCAGGGGGATGGAGTTGGCCATAGCGGCGTAGCCGGCGTCACCGGGATGGAGGTGGTCGCCGCTGTCGGCCGTGGGTGCATAGGTGAGCGGCGCGGCCGGATTGCGGGTAGCCTGGTCGAAGTCGACAACACCGTCGAAGACGCCGCTGGTGCGGATCCAGGCATTGACCGTTTCACGGAGCTGCTCTCCGTGATCGGTGTAATAAACGGCGCCTTTGAAGGGGGTAAGCGTGGCGCCAAAAACCTTGATGCCGTGCTCGTGAGCGCGGGCGACGAGCTGGCTGAGGCCCTGCTCCAGATCCTGCGCGGTGAGGTTATAGTTGGGCCGGTTGGGGTCGTGCAGCGCGCCGATGTCGTTGATGCTCTCGAGAACGATGACGTATCGCACGCCGGGCTGCGCGAGAACATCGCGGTCGAAGCGGGCGAGCGCGTTGGGTCCGACGCAGTGGATGAGGACGCAGTTGCCGCCAATGCCTTCGTTCAGGACGGAAAGGTTGGCGGTGGCGGGGTTGTTGTGGAGGCGGACGGCGAGATCGTCGGGCCAGCGATGGTTGGCGTTCTCGGTGGCCCAGGCGCCGTCGGTGATGGAGTCGCCGTAGGCAACGACGGCGGCGGCATGGGGAGCGGCGGGCTCGACGTCGACGCCGCTGAGGAAATACCAGGAGGAGATTTTGACGGGCGTTTCGAGGCGCGGAGCGTCGACATGGTTGCCGATCGAGAGGAAGTTGTCCTGCTGGGCGCTGCCGTGGAAGGTGGCGACGCTGATTTGCTGGAGCGGCAGATATAGGCTGATGGCGAGGTTGGCGAAGGCAGGCGTGGGCAGCTCGACGGGGTCGCTGACGACATTGGCTCCGGGCGGGATGACGATGGAAGGCTGGCCGCTGAAGGTGAGGGCGTGGAGAGAGGCGGGATCGATGGTGGTTTCAGCGGTCGGGTCGCCGGGCGCCGGGCCGTTGGGATCGCCGGTCGACAGAGCAACGGTAGCGGCGTCGATGCGGAGGGGCTCGGTACCGAATTCGTTGGTGAGGCGGATGCGAAGGGCTTTGCCGGCGAGGGAGGTGTGGACGATCTCGCGGAGGGTGGAGTCGACGAGGGTAGGCGTGGTGTGCCAGGGATCGCCGTCATAAGGCGAAGCGGCCCAGGCGCCGACCCAGGCAGTGGGCGCGGCGGAGGCTTGCTGGGAGCGAGCGGGAGTGGGAATCAGGAATCCAGTAAAAAGAAACGCAGTGAAGACGGCGAAAAGGGAGCGTGCAGGCGAGCAGCAGGATTTCATACGATTCGAACCCTCCTGAAGGAGCGATTGACGGGAAGGTTCATCATAACCGCCGGGGGCGGCGCCGATGCCGAGAGTTGTGCTGCACGGACTTGAGGATTGCCGGGTGAACAGGTTGCGGAAAAAGTCCGAGGCAAACCGGGCGAAACCCAGCAGCGGCTGAAGCCGGACTCATTTTGCGCCGGTTACGGCACCCGTTGTGTCGTGGCCTGATACAAAGCACCCATCCGCAGAGTTTGTCCGCAAGCTGCGAAGCGGTGCCCCTGATACAAAAACCGGTTGAGATCCGGGCCTTCCCACATCTGCCAAAACCGGGCAGAGCCGTTCGGCTTCGCCTCAGGCCAGGTTGTGGGGCACCCGCACCCGTTGAGTCGTGCCCTGATACAAAACGGAGATCTCACAGGCGGCAAGCGCTCGTGCTCTCCCACCCTGTCGCGATGAGGCTGCCACAACCACCCCGTCGCACCAAATGCGAGGCGCGTTGGGGGCCCGGACAGGGGTGGGACACCCAGGATTCAGTTTTGGAGAAAGGTATGGAAGAGACGAACGGAGCAGAGGAGCGAAGCAGCATGGCGCAGAGTCATGTGGTGGGGAGGCGGTGCGAGGCGGTGCGGGAGAATGGAGAGCGGTGCCGGGGGATTCCGGTGCTGGGCGAGACATATTGCCACGCGCATCGGCGGTTTCGGGAGGCGTCGGGACGGGTGACCCTGACGATTCCGCTGATGGATGACGAGGCGTCGATCACGTTCGTGCGATCGCAGACGGTGCGGGCGCTGGCGCTGGGGTCGATTCCGCCGGCGAACGGGCGGGTGATGCTGGAAGGGTGCCGGGACGAGGAGCGGAGGCTGGATCGGCGTCTGGCGGCGCAGAATGCGGCGCTGCGGTACGCGGCGCTGGCGGACAGGATGGGGGCGGAGAAGCTGGACGCGTTGATGGGGCGATTCCTCCAGAGCTCCGAGCACAGAGCTCCGGGCGCAGACGGGCGATCGGCGGTCAGCGATCAGCGTTCAGAGACGGGTGGTGAGCGATCCGAGAGCCATGAGCCGACGCTGGCGGAGCTGAAGGAGAAGTGGCATCGGATCCTGGAGGAGACGGCGGAGAAGGACGCCAGGGCGGGGGCGGCGTGGGACGGAACGAGGAGTCAGGAGGCGGGAGACGGTGAGCAGAAACCGGTGATCAGTGATGAAGAGGGTAATCGGGAGTCGGTAGTCGGCGATCAAAGACCAGTAATCAGCGATCAGAGATCAGTGAGCAGTGGAGACGAGCTGCCAGTGGCTGGCGGCCAGCAGCCAGAAGAACAGGCAACAGGCAACAGGGATCAGCGGCCAAGCGGGGCACCCGAGCGGGAGCCGGTGATGCACCGGTCGGTGTTTCCGGCGGTGAAGGAGCAGTGGGATCGGGCGCTGGCGCGGACGGAGGGGAAGATGACGGAGATGGTCGCTCCGCAGGAGGGGGAGAGCTGGTACGACTTTCTGGCGCGGAAGAAGGAGCGGGAGACAGCGATCGCGGCGGTGTGAAACTGCGGGGAGGCAGGAGACAGGAGACAGGAGTCGGTAGTCAGTGGTCAGCAGCGGGCGCCGTGTCGCGAGACTGCGGCGAGGCTCACGACAGGGTGATCGTGCGCGAACAAATGGAAAAAAACGACACAAATTATTTCCACTTATTATGTTGTCTGTTTTTCCGTTGTTTGCTTCTGAATGTCCTGACCCTTTGGGCATCGCCGCGGTCCGCAGCGGCTGAAGCCGGGCTCATTTTGCACCGGTTACGGCACGAGTGAACTCGTGCCCTGATACAAAGCGATTCCGGGGTTCAAGGCCTAGTTACAACCTCAAAGTCGCAGGGGCTCAAGCCCCGGTATTTTTGCTGCCTGGATGGCACGACTGAAGTCGTGCCCTGATACAAAGCCGCTGCTTCGGGGTATCTTTCCGCAAGCTGGGAAGCCGTGCCCCTGCAAAGAATTTGCACGCCGCACGAGAGAAGAAACACCCCTCAGCGGCTAAAGCCGGACTCATTCTGTGCCGGTTACGGCACGACTGAAGTCGTGCCCTGATACAAAGCCCCTGCTTCGGGGTATCTTTCCGCAAGCTGTGAAGCCGTGCCCCTGATACAAAAACCGGTTGAGATCCGGGCCCTCCCACATCTGCCAAAACCGGGCAGAGCCGTTCGGCTTCGCCTCAGGCCAGGTTGTGGGGCACCCGTTGTGTCATGCCCTGATACAAAGCTCCTGTCTCGGGAGTATCTTTCCGCAAGCTGGGAAGCCGTGTCCCTGATACAAAAACCGGTTGAGACCCGGGCCCTCCCACATCTGCCAAAACCGGGCAGATGTGGGGCACCCGGACAGCGATCAGGAGTCAGTGATCAGTGATCAGTGATCAGAAACGACATCCTGAGCGCGGGACTATTTCTTTGCCTGGGCGAAGCGTTTGTTCACTTCGTCCCAGTTGACGGTGTTCCACCAGGCGGCGAGATATTCCGGGCGGCGGTTCTGATATTTGAGGTAGTAGGCGTGCTCCCAGACGTCGTTGCCGAGGATGGGGAAGTGGCCCTGCAGGAGCGGGCTGTCCTGGTTGGCGGTGGTGATGACCTTCAGCTTGCCATCCCAGATGAGCCAGCCCCAGCCGGAGCCGAACTGCTTGGCGGCGGCATCGTTGAACTGCTTTTTGAGGTCGTCGAAGGAGCCGAAGTCTTTTTTGATCTGCTCGGCGATGGCGCCGGTGGGCTCACCGCCGCCACCGGGCTTCATGATGGCCCAGAACATGGAGTGATTGACGTGGCCGCCGCCGTTGTTGCGGACGGCGGTGCGCACGTCTTCGGGCACGGAATTGAGGTTGCGGAGCAGGTCTTCGGCGGATTTGGAGGCCAGCTCGGGGTGCTTCTCAATGGCTCCGTTGAGATTGTTGACGTAGGCCTGGTGGTGCTTGTCGTGGTGGAGGTGCATCGTTTGCTCGTCGATGTGAGGCTCGAGCGCCTTGTAATCGTAGGGAAGAGGTGGAACTTCGTGTGCCAAAGCAATCCTCCTTGCTGGTGAAGTGAATGGGTTGTCCGGAAGGGGTCGCGCGGGCAGGATGCGGAGACGCCCGCGACTGCGCTCTACGATTGTAGAAGATGCAGGAGGCGGGGTGGAGGGTGCAAGACAGGGATCAGGAGGCAGGAGACGGGAATCGGTAGTCAGTAGTCGGACCCACGGGATGCGCGTGAGGGCCGGGGACGTTTACATTAGAGACAACACCTCTCCGCCGTTCTGTGCATCCCGCGCTTCGGCGGATGCGTCTGTGGCAAGGTGGAAAGCTCCTCCTGTGGCCAGACCAGGCCAGCGCGGAGCCGTATCGTTTGCTGGAGAACGAAATTCCCTGATGGACCTGCCGGATTGCCTGACCTGGACGACGAGATTCGACCTGGATTGACCCCATCCCGCATCACACGCCGGGAGCTGCTGAAGCGAGCCGGAGCCGCGAGCGCGCTGGCGCTGGGACCCTCGCTGCTGGCGCAGAACCAGCAACAGGCGCCGAAGGTGAAAGCCAGCCAGCAGCCGAAATCGGAGGCGCAGACGGCGAAGCAGTTTGCGCACCCGCCGGGGCTGTTCATCAACCGGCCGCTGGTGCAGGTGACCAAGGAAGGCGAGGCGCTGCTGGATGACATGGAGGGGCGCATCTCGGACTTCTTCTACAACGAGGCGATCCCGAAGACGGGGATGGTGCGGGACCGGGCGCCTATGGCGGGGCTGTCGGACAGCCGCGTTTCCAGCATTGCCGCGACGGGATTTGGGCTGACGGCGCTGTGCATCGCGCACAAGCGGAATTATCTGACGCGCTTCGAGTGCGAGCAGCGGGTGGAAAGGACGCTGGCGTTCCTGCTGGAGGATTGCCCGCACGAGCACGGATTCCTGTTTCACTTCATTGACATGGAGAGCGGGCAGCGGATGTTCGGCTGCGAGCTGTCGTCGATCGATACATCCTGGCTGCTGTGCGGAATCCTGACCTGCCGGCAGTATTTCGCGGGGAATCAGCGGATCGAGGCGCTGGCCACGACGTTCTATCGGCGCGTCGACTGGCAGTGGATGACGAATGGCGGGAAGACGCTTTCGATGGGCTGGCTGCCGGATCAGGGATTTCTGGATCATCGCTGGGACATCTACTCCGAACTGCTGGTGATGTACCTGCTGGCCATCGGATCGCCGACGCATCCGATTCCGGCGGAGACGTGGAACGCGCTGCAGCGGCCGGTGATCCAGTTCGGCGGCGTGAACTACATCAGCGGCGTGGCGCCGATCTTCATC
Organism: Acidobacteriaceae bacterium; assembly: GCA_030037475.1. GTDB lineage: Bacteria > Acidobacteriota > Terriglobia > Terriglobales > Acidobacteriaceae > Palsa-343. The sequence continues at coordinate 1,851 of JASHRH010000187.1, read as the reverse complement.
CATCAATATGCTCATGCGTGGTGCGATCTGCGCAACGTGGCGGACCTCCATGCGAATTACTTCACCAACTCGATTGCAGCGACGCGCGCGCACCAGATGTGGTGTTTGACGATGGGCAGGAAGTTTCCCTGGTGGGACGAGAATCTGTGGGGGCTGTCGGCGTCGGATTCGCGGGAGGGGTACCGCGTGTGGGGCGGTCCGCCGACGATGGGCGATCCGGACGGGACGCTGGTGCCGTGCGCGGCGGGCGGGTCGATGGTGTTCCTGCCGGCGGAGTGCTCGCACGTGCTGCTGAGCATGAAAGCGGAGTTCAAAGACAAGGTCTACAGCCGGTATGGATTCGTGGACGCCTTTCAGCCGCACGCGAAATGGTTCAACACGGATGTACTGGGGATCGATCAGGGGATCATGATGCTGATGGCGGAGAATCAGCGGACAGGGTTCGTGTGGGAGCAGTTCATGAAGAACACCGAGGTGAAACACGCGATGGATCTGGTGCAGTTCCATCCGGATCCGGATGCGAACGACCAGGTGATGTGAGGCCGCGCAGCAGGAGGCGGGAGACGGTAGTCGGTAATCGGTAATCAGGAGTCGGTAATCAGGAGTCGGTAGTCAGGAGACGGTAGACGGTAGTCGGTAATCAGGAGTCAGGAGTCACCCTGTCGCAACCGCAGCGACACGGGTGGGGCAGCGGATAGAAGTTATGGCTATAATAGCCATGTTGAGGCAGGGACCATGCGGAGCGTGAACATCGCGGAACTGAAGAACCGGCTGAGCACCTATGTGGGATACGCGAAGAATGGCGAGGAGATCATCGTTCGGGAGCGCGATCTGGCGGTAGCGAAGCTGGTGCCGATGGAGCCCGGAGACATCAGCGAGGATGACCGCTGGCTGGTAGCGCACGGCAAGATGACGCTGCCGAAGAGGAAGCTCACGCCAAAGGCGCTGGAGGAATTTTTCAGCTTGCCCAGACCAAAGGTGAAGGGAAATTCGGCAACTCAGGCGTTGCTGGAAGAGCGAGAGGAAGGCTGGTGAGCGAGCCTGGTTTCTGGGACACGAGCGCGCTGGTCCCCCTTTGCGTGAAAGAATCGAAAAGCTCCGAAGCCCGCAAATATCTAGACCGGTATACGCCGGTGGTTTGGTGGGGGACTATCGCAGAAATTCACAGCGCCGTTTGGCGAGTAATGCGGGACGGCAAAATCAATCAAGCGCAGGCACGGCAGGCGATCATCTCGGCGCGTTGGCTGGAAGCCACGTGGCAGGAAATACGGCCTGACGAGGCTGTGCGCGACACGGCGTGCGAACTTCTCGATCGGTATCCATTGCGAGCGGCCGACAGTCTGCAACTGGCGGCGGCCATGGTGTGGTGCCGCGAACGGCCAGCCGGAAGACCATTCCTGTGCGCGGACCGGCGGCTAGGCGAGGCGGCGCGCGCGACCGGATTTTCTGTCTTCTCCTTCTGATCCGCATTTTTCTTTCATCGAGGCCTGATCGAGGAGAATCCGCGACGCAGGTGCGGTAATCATTAGAGACGGGGCCGTATCTTGCTGCGTTCGGGCGCAGAAAGGGTGGTTTCATGGCGGAATCCGAGCCGCGCTATCGGTGGATCGACGGGCAGGGCGAGGCGTTTGGCGCGCCGGGACTGGAACCGCGCTGGACGTCGAGCGCGAAAGACACGGTGAGCACGGCGTATGCGGCGTCGAGTAAGGTGTGGTTCACGGTCTCGCACGGCATCCTGAACGAGATCTACTGCCCGACCATCGACCGGCCGCAGATCCGCGACATGCAGTTCCTGATCACCGACGGGGAGACGTTCTTCCACGAGGAACGGCGGGACCTGGTCCACGAATT
>JASHRH010000186.1 GCA_030037475.1 Acidobacteriaceae bacterium | reverse complement strand
CGTTGTTCGTCCCGTAGGTGATGTCCGCGGCGTAGGCCCTGCGTCTCTGGTTATCGTCCAGATCGTGCACGATCACGCCGACCGTCAGCCCCAGAAACTCGTAAATCTTGCCCATCCACTCGGCATCGCGCTTGGCCAGATAATCATTCACCGTGACCACGTGAACGCCATGTCCGGCCAGTGCATTCAGGTAAACCGGCAGCGTTGCGACCAGCGTCTTGCCTTCGCCGGTCTTCATTTCGGCGATCTTGCCCTGGTGCAGCACCATCCCGCCCACCAGTTGCACGTCAAAGTGCCGCATGTTCACGGCGCGGCGTCCGGCTTCGCGCACCACCGCGAACGCCTCGGGCAAAATGTCGTCGAGCGCCTGCTTTTCCCTGGCGACGCGGGCTTCCTCCTCTGTAATGTCTTCAAGAGCCGCCGCGATGCGTGCCCGGAACTCCGCGGTTTTGGCGCGCAGCTGCTCGTCGCCCAGCGCCTGAATCTGCGGTTCCAGCGCATTGATGGCGTGCACGCTGGGCAGCAGCTTCTTTACCACCCGCTCGTTGCTGGTCCCAAATATTTTTGTGAGAACGTTGTAGCTCAAATCGACAATCCTTCCAATGCGCCTGCGGCAGGCGAATCGAGGGGTCCTGCTTCAGATTCTACAGAGAAACCGCACAAGACTGGCTCAACGTCCCACCCGCCAGGAACATCTGGTTCATTCAAAGCTGACGCAGATGACCCTCGAACGTGTAGTCATGTCCTGCTCGTTGCGGCCGGACGCGGGCACGTGGACCGGAGCCCGTCCACATGCTCGTTCAACTGTAATGCCACATGGCTCCACATCGGATCGAGGACGAAATCGATGCCCTCTCGTCGCGCCAGCTTTGCGGCCGGAACAAAGTCTGCGTCTCCCGCCACCAGGACAATTTGATCTGCCTGTTTCTTAAAGGCCAGTGATGCGATATCAAGTCCGATCTTCATATCGACCCCTTTTTGACGGGAATCGTAGACAAAGTCGTCGTCGTTGAGATTATCCATTGTGATCTTGCGAGCGAGGAGTTCTTTCAGCCGTTCAGGCCGTAATGTCCATTCGCTTCGGTCCGACAAATGCCCCAGGCGAAGCGCTACCTTTCGAAGGCTCCTAAGCTGATTGTGAAACTCAGTGCGGAATCTGGCGGTTTCGGTCTTCGAAAAGTCGATCGGCGTCCTGGTGATGGGGCGCTCAGCCTTCTTTGTCAGATGAGCGCAGTCATACACGAAGATGCGGTACAGAGAGCGCCGTCCCTCCGGATCATCCTTGTCGGAAAGGTGGCTGAGAGCCATCTCAAATAATGTTTTGGCGGCGACGCGGGGATCTCGAACATCCTTCTGCACGTAACAGGAGCGAAATCTCTTGAGGAAAAAACCAGCATCGACCAGAACCGCAGTGGGCATAGACAGGGCATCCTTCAGAGAGAATTAAAGAAGCCCTCGGGTTCGGCCTCCGCATGATCGTTTGCGAATGGCGTACAACCGGGGCTACAAGGTGATTATACATCCTCTGCCTGCACTCGCCCGATTTCGTTGACCCCTCCCTGGCTGCCCGATATACTCAGAGGGAACCGTGCGGGAGTAGCTCAGTGGTAGAGCATCGCCTTGCCAAGGCGAGGGTCGCGGGTTCAAGTCCCGTCTCCCGCTCCAGCCTGCTGAGGCGTTTTTCGCTGGCCTCGGCCTTCCCGTCTGGATTACGATTCCTCTTCAGGGCGCGGTACCCAAGTGGTAAGGGAGAGGTCTGCAAAACCTTTATGCGTCGGTTCGATTCCGACCCGCGCCTCCACGTTCCCGAATCCTCGTCCCGCCGTCCATGACGATCCAGGACCCTGCCGAAACGCCAACGGCTTATCCTGTCTCACGAGACAATTTGCGTCCTGACATCGGGAACAATACGAGAAACGAGATGACCATTCTGGATCGCTTCCGGCTGGATGGAAAAATGGCACTGGTCACCGGCGGGGCGAGCGGGCTCGGAGCGGCCATCGCGCTGGCACTCGCGGAGGCCGGCTCAGCGGTGGCCTGCCACGGAAACCGGCGGCCCGCGGATGAAACTGCCGCGCGCATCCGCCAGATGGGCGGCCGGGCGCAGAGCTTCTCGGCGGATCTCAGCCAGCCCGAGGGCGCCGATCAGTTGTTTGCGGCGGTTGTCGCGGAGATGGGCGCACCCGGCATCCTGGTGAACAATGCCGGAACCATCCACCGCGCATCCGCCGAGGAACACAGCCTGGACGCATGGTCGCAGGTGCTCCAGGTGAACCTGACCAGCGCCTTCCGCCTCTGCCAGCTTGCCGGGCAAACGATGCTGGAGCAGCGTCAGGGCAAAATCATCAACATCGCTTCCATGATGGCCTTCCAGGGAGGAATCCGAATCGCCGCGTATACAGCCTCGAAGGGCGGCATCGCCCAGATGACCAAAGCGCTCGCCAACGAATGGGCCGCGCGCAACGTTCAGGTCAACGCCATTGCCCCCGGCTATTTCAGCACGGAAAACACCGCCGCCCTCCGGAAGGACGAGATACGGAATCGGCAGATCCTCGAGCGAATCCCCGCCGGACGCTGGGGCGATCCCGAGGACCTTGCCGGCGCGGCTGTATTCCTGGCCTCGCCGGCCAGCGACTACGTGACCGGCACGGTGCTGGTGGTGGACGGCGGCTGGCTTTCACGCTAGCCGGACCGCCGGTTCGCAGCTGGCTCAGGCGTTTTCGATTTCTGCGCAGCCCCGCCGATATTTACAACATCAGGGCTCGTGCACCTTGATGACGAACGCGCTGAAGACCGCGCCCGGGGACAGTAATAACTGGTGCGGCGTGCCGGCACGCACGGTCAGAATGTCGCCAGCCCCGATCTCCTGGCGGCTGCCGCCTTCGATCCGAAGCCCGTGGGTTTCCCCCTCCGCGTTCGTGTGCCCGTCAATCACGCGTCCCCCGGTGACCAAAATCGCGCTGCCCTGTTCCACGATCATCACGTCATCCCAGTGTGCGTGAATCTCGGCGCCGCCGCTGCGCCCGCGCACCGACAGCATGAGTTTATAGCCGCCGAAATCTTCGAGCGTTGTCCCCGCGCTGCCCCTGGCTTTGGCTTCGGCGATGGAGTCAGCCAGTTGCGCGCGCAGGTTGCCGACGGGGAAGACTACGGCGCGACTCGCTGAGCCAGTTGTCCCCACAGGTGCCCCGGCGAGAGCAGCGACAAGCGCGGCAGGCGGCGGACCCAGCTGAGCAGATTGAGCGGAAGCGGTGACGGCGAGCGCCAGAGCAGCGGCGGCAACAACGGCAATTCTCACAGGAACTCCTTTCGACGGCAGCGTTCTCTGAAGACCCGCTGAAAACTATACGCCCCGGAAAAGAGCCAAACGGAGCTCAGGCCGCGGGATTGTGGCTCGCTTACCTGGACACGGACTCGCTGGCGGCTGCGTGGAAGTGTTCGTGGATCATCTGCGCGGTGCGCAGCGGCACCACCGCGGACAGCGCTTCGAGCGTGGCCGTGGAAATAGAGCGCAAGCTGTCGAAGTGCTCCAGCAGCCGCTGTCGGGTACGCGGGCCAACACCGGGAACCGCCAGCAACTCCGAGTCGCGGTCCCGCATCTCGCGGCGTTTGCGGTGGTAGGCAATGGCGAAGCGGTGCGACTCATCACGGATGCGCTGCACCAGATGAAGCACCGGCGATCGGCGGTCGAGCACAATCGGATCATCTTCCTGTCCGTAGAGATAGATCACCTCTTCGCGCTTGGCGATGGCGGCGAGCGGCTGGCTGACAATGCCCAACGACTCAAGTGCCTGAGCGGCGGCGTGCAGTTGGCCGAGTCCGCCATCGATCAGAACCAGCGAAGGCAACTCCGCGGTCGGCGGATCCTCCGCGACCGGCGAACTGCCCTCGGCCGCAGGCGCCGCGTGCCGATACCTCCGCGTGATGACCTCGCGCATCGATGCGAAGTCGTCCACGCCTTCAACCGTTTTAATCCTGAATTTGCGATAGGCGGACTTGTTCATCTCGCCGTTCTCCCACACCACCATGGAAGCTACCGTTTCCGCACCCTGAATGTGAGAGATGTCGAAGCATTCAACTCGCCGTGGCGGCTCTTCGAGCGTGAAAACGTCCTGCAGCGCATCCAGCATGGCCTTGCGCGAGGGTTGAAGCACCCGGAACCTCTGGTCGTACGACTGCTTCGCATTCTGCCCGGCAAGATCGACCAGCGAACGTTTCTCGCCGCGCTGCGGCACGGCAATCTCGACGCGGTGGTGCGTTTGGCGCGCCAGCAGATCGGTCAAGGTGGCTCGATCGGGAAAGTCGACCGGCAGATAAATGGCCGAAGGGACATACGGCTGGTCGATGTAGAGCTGCTTCAGCAGCGCGGAGAAGAGAACGGCGGGGTAAAACGCATCCGGCCCTGAAGGCGCCATCTCCGATGTATCCTCCTGCTCCGGCTCATCAACAACCATAAATTCCGGCAGCTCTTCCCAGAAAAATTCCCGCCGGTCGACGATCCTGCCTGCCCGCATGTGGAAGAGATTGACTGCGATCATGCCGTTCTCATAATGAAAGCCGAAGACATCCGCGTCGTCGTCCAGCGCTGACGCGATGCGTTGCTTCTCGCTCATCTGGCTCAGCGTGACGAGGAGATCGCGGCATTTGGCCGCCAGTTCGAACTGCTCAGCGGCGGCTGCCTGCGCCATGCGCTTGTGCAGCGACTTTTCCAGCTCTGCGGTGCGGCCTTCGAGGAACGTCTGGGTGTCGCGCACCGCCTCCGCGTACGCCTCGGGCGTGGTCAGCGAGCGAACGCATGGGCCCAGGCAACGGTGGATGTAGTACTGCAGGCACGGGCGCGGGTGGTCGCGGTTCAGATCGACTTTGCAGCTGGGCAGGAGAAATGCCCGGTGGATCAGTTCCACCACGCGATACGCCAGGTTTCCAGGGAAGTACGGGCCGTAGTACGCGGACCC
>JASHRH010000185.1 GCA_030037475.1 Acidobacteriaceae bacterium | reverse complement strand
GCGACGGCGGGACTACGGAAGGCGGACCGGGAGGGGCAGGAATAGCATTCTCCGGGCGCAACGGCCCACCACAGATGACCGCGATTCCCCCGGCCTGAAGGCCGGGGTCTTACCGCCGTGCCGCCTCCGCGGCACCTGCCCACCCTGTCGCAGAAGTGCGACGGTGGTGGGACACCCAGGTTCGCCGCGGATTCCTAATACACGTCGCGCAGGTAGCGTTTCTGCTTCTTCATGGTGGCGAGGAATTCCTGAGCGTAGTCCGGTCCGCGGCCGCTGTGCGTGGCGACCGCATCGAGGAAGGCCTTTTCGACGTCCGGGGCCATGCGCTGGGAGTCGCCGCAGACATAGAAGTACGCGCCCTGATTGAGCCAGCGCCACAACTCGGCGGATTGCTCGCGGATGCGATCCTGCACGTAAATCTTGAACGCCTGATCGCGGGAGAAGGCGGTATCGAGGCGGTTCAGCGTGCCGTTGGCGAGCCAGGCTTCGAACTCGTCGCGGTAGAGAAAGTCCTGGGCGGAGCGCTGATCGCCGAAGAAGAGCCACATAGGCCAGCGGCCGAGCCCGGCCTGCTTGTGCTCGAGATAGGCGCGGAAGGGCGCGACGCCGGTGCCGGGACCGACCATGATGACGGGAACGTCGGGCGAGTCGGGCAAGCGGAAAAATTTGTTGGAGTGGATGAAGATGGGCAGCACGCAGCCTGCTGGGGCACGCTCGCCGAGCTGGCCGGAGCAGACGCCGAGGCGCGTGCGGCCATAGCTCTCATAGCGGACAACGCGGACGGTGAGCTGCACGGAGTCCGGATGGAGCGCCTGACTGGAAGCGATGGAGTAGAGGCGCGGCGCAAGACGCGGCAGGAGCCTGAAGAGCTGCTGCGGGTCCTCGATCTTCGCGGGGCAGTGCTCGACGAGGTCCAGAAACTCGCGGCCCCAGAGATACGCGTCGAGCTTGTCCTTGTTGCCGGGCCGGAGAAGCTCGGCGAGCTCAGGGCTTGAAGTGAGCGAGGCCCACGAGCGCACCGTCGTGCCGGAAAGCTTGCCGATCACGAGCCAGGAAGTAAGCGCAGCGCGCAGGTCGGTGAGCTCGCCGTAGAAATCCTTCACGGGCTCGTCGCCGGTGAACGAGAGGCGACGGAGGACCTCCTCGACCGCGGTGCAGGGATTGGCAGGGAGGATGCCGGCGGAGTCGCCGGGCAGACAGGTGATGCCGGAGTTGCCGAGGGCCAGCTCGATGTGGCGGGTTTCTTTCTCGGAGCCGGAGCCGGTGAGGAGATGATTGTCGAGAACGGCGGCGGAATACGGATGTTTGCGATCGTAAACGGTGGTTTCCAGAGTTTCAGCGGCCTCGATCTGCATTCTGCGTTGTCCCTCGTTCAGCCTGGGCTGCGCGACCTGTCAGCTTACTACGATCGCACGCTGATTGGACGATAGAGGGAGCGAAAAGGGAGGCACTGTGATCCGAGTCACAAATAGAATGCGCGACCGTTCCTGGAGCGAAACCAGCGATGCTGTGTCTTTTTAAGGTCGGTTCAGTGCGGCTTTCTTCGGCGGAAAGCCGCGTAGAGGACTGCGGCTCTGAGATACACCTTCGCTGGTTTCGCTCTAATGGGCGGCAGCGGCCGGAACAGGCGCCACCACATAGACATATTTCAGTGGATGGCGTCCGGTGTCGCGAATATTGTGCCGGGTGGCCGGAGGGATATAGATGACGGCGGGAGCAGCAAAATCACGCTCGGGCTGGCCATCGACCAGAGCAGCTCCCTGACCACGCAGGATGACCAAAGTCTCCTCATGCTGGCCTGTGGTATGCCAGCCGACTGATTCGCCGGATTCCAGACTGACGAACCCGCTGCGGACACCAGCGGTTTGCGGCGCTCCGTGGAGCAGGCTACGGCTTCCCTGCGCGGGAATGAGCTGGATCACGAGAGGCTGCGGAGCGGCGGCCTGAGTCAGAGCTGAGGACGCGAACAGGAGGGCGGAAGCGGCAATCGCAGCAGCGAACAGTTTCATGGATCAACCTCAGCGATTTTCCTGCTGGAATGGCAATCGATATGATCGGCGCCGGACCCAATCCGCCAGGCGCGTTACTTTTCCGGGTTGACGAGGTGGTGGGCGATGGCGAACATGGCCAGCTCCAGACGGGTGGAGACGCCGGTTTTGTCGAAGATGTTGGAGAGATGGCGCTTCACTGTTTCTTCGCTCAGGTTGAACTGCCTGGCGATGTCGCGGTTGGAGCAGCCCTCGACGATGCAGCCAACGACTTCCATCTCGCGCGGGGTGAGGCCGAAGGTCCTGCGGTCGGGAATGGCAGCCTTCTGCATGAGCTCGTGCAGCGCGCCGACGAGGTTGACGACGCGGCGTCCGCCGATCCAGTAGTCGCCGCCGACCACGGCGCGAATGGCGTTGGTGAGGTCGCCGGCGAGCGCGTCCTTGAGGACGATGCCGCGCGCCCCGATCTGAAGGGCCTCGATGATCTGCTGGGTGCTGATGGTCGCGGTGAGCAGGATGATTTTCACCGAGGGCGAGTTGTTCATGATGGCGCGCATGGCCTCAAGGCCAGGCAGGCGCGGCATGGAGAGATCGAGGAGGAGGATGTCCGGCAGCAGCTCGAGGGTCTGGGTGATGGCCTCGTCGCCGTCGCTGCATTCGCCAACGACTTCCAGGCCGCGATCGGCCTGCAGCATGTTGCGGACGCCGATGCGGACGACAGGGTGGTCGTCGGCGATGACGATGCGAATCGCGGCGGCGGGGCGCGAGGGGTGTGGAGCAATGGGCCGAGCGGGCCGAGACGGTGCGTTCATAGTTTCAGCCTTTGCAACAATATAACCTCAGCGCGGCGGCAATGGGCCTCGATTTCGTCGAGTTTGCGGGAACGCTCACCATCGTGGTCAATACCGGATTCGACAGCGGCGGCGGCCTGAGCCACCTGGCGGGCGCCGATCATCGCGGCTCCGCCCTTGAGGGCGTGCGCTTCGCGGCGGATGGTAGCGGGATCGGCGCGGCGCATGACAGCAAGACGCGCGGCGGCATCCTGGAGAAACACGGTGATGACCTCCAGCAGCGCGGCCGGAGACATGGCAAGCGAGAGGCGCTCGAAGACGGCGGAATCGATCACCGCGTCAGTATCGCTGGCAGGCGCGGCGGGAGCGGTTTCAGCGGGCGGCTGTTGCGCGAGCGCGGCGCGCAGCGTTTCCAGAGCCAGCGGTTTGGCCAGAACGCCGTCGTAACCTTCGAGTGTGGCCGGCGGCGTCGCGCTCATCGCCAGGAGGCGCGCGCCCGGCGCGGCCCTGCGGAGATGCGGGGCGAGATCGCTCCCGGTGAGGCCGGGCATGCGGAGGTCGGCGAGGATACAGTCGGGAGCCTGGGCGCAACCGGCGAGAAGCTCGAGCGCCTCCTGCGCGCCGGAAGCCTGAAGAACGGTCCAGCCATCCGATTCGAGGAGAATGGCGACGATGGACAGGCTGATGGGGTCGTCGTCGATGGCGAGGATACGGCGCATAGCTGCTGGGCGGCCGAGATCCATGGCTCTTTCGATTGTACCCGGCGGGTTGAGACGCAGGATGGCAGCCGTAAGCTCCTCCTCAGCGAACGACTGCGACGACGATGACCGCGACCAGGACAAGAATGATGAGCAGCAGGGCTGTGTCGCTGAGACCACCGGCAGCGAACTCCTGCTGCGCCCGTTCAGCGCGGGCGGAAAGCGAGGCCAGCTCCGCGCTGGAGAGGCTCGGAAGCGCATCTTTCACCTGAACGGGATCGATGCCGTGAGACTTCATGGCGCGCTCCGCCATGGGCGTGGACAGGAAGCGAGTGAGCGTATCGACGTTCTTCCGGCGCGCGGCGGAGACCGAATCCATCTGCTGCTGGAGCTGAGTGGGACTGATCAGATGGCCATCCTGAGCGGCGGCGAGCTGGCGGGCGAAGAGCGCGGGGGTAAAAGCGAGCATCGCGGCGAGAGCGATCAATGTGAAGGTCCGTCGTGAGTGCATGGCGGCTCCGTAGAGGGATTTTGGGGCCGAGAAACATGCGGTGGGATGCGAGTGGGTGGAGGGCGGTTGCAGGACGGCCTTGATCAGCGATCAGACCCACCCTGCCGCGCAAAAGCGGCGCAACAAGGGTGGGGCACCCGACGAATGGAGAAGGCGTATTGGCTTCGGTCAGCGCAGGGTGGGTTCGACTTCGGAGAGCCAGTCGGGAGGCTTGAGGATTTCGCGGGGCTTCGATCCTTCGGCAGGGCCGACGATGCCGTCGCGCTCCATCATGTCGATGAGGTGGGCGGCGCGGCCGTAGCCGATGCGCAGGCGCCGCTGGAGCAGTGAGGTTGAGGCTTTGCCGAATTCGAGGACGAGGCGCACAGCATCCTCGAAGAG
>JASHRH010000184.1 GCA_030037475.1 Acidobacteriaceae bacterium | reverse complement strand
AACGCCGAACTACGCTCAGGGCTACTTCGTGTACGACTCGAAGAAGTCGGGCTCGCTGACGACCTCGCATCTGCGCTTCGGGCCGGAGCCGATCCGCTCGACGTACCTGATCTCGCGCGCGAATTTCATCGCCTGCCATCAGTTTGAGTTCCTGGAGAAGACGGATGTGCTGGCGGCGGCGGAGCCAGGAGCCATCTTCCTGCTCAACAGCCCGTGGGGACCAGCGGAGGTGTGGCAGCATCTGCCGCGAACGATCCAGAAGACGATCCTGGACAAGCGGCTGAAGCTGTATGTGATCGACGGCTACACGGTGGCGCGGGAGAACGGGATGGGCAATCGCATCAACACCGTCATGCAGACCTGCTTCTTCGCCATCAGCGGCGTGCTGCCGCGCGAGGAGGCCATCGCGCAGATCAAGAAGGCGATCCAGAAGACGTATGGTAAGCGCGGCGAGGCCGTTGTGCAGAAGAACTACGCGGCGGTGGATGCGGCGCTGGCGCATCTGCATGAGGTGAAAATCCCGGATGCCATCACCGCGGCTTTTGACATTCTGCCGGTGATTCCCGCGGCGGCGCCGAGGTTCGTCCACGACGTGCTGGGGGAGATGGCGGCCGGGCGCGGGGATCGGCTGCCGGTGAGCGCGCTGCCCGCGGGTGGGACCTTCCCGACCGGCACGGCAAAGTGGGAGAAGCGCAACATCGCGCAGTTCATCCCGGTGTGGGATGAGCAACTGTGCATCCAGTGCGGGAAATGCGTCATGGTCTGCCCCCATGCGGTCATTCGGGCCAAAGTGTATGACTCTTCGCTGCTGCCGGGCGCGCCGGCGACGTTCAAATCGGCGAAGCCGAAATGGCGCGGCATGGACGACGAGCTGTACACGCTGCAGGTGTCGCCGGAGGACTGTACGGGTTGTCAGTTGTGCGTGGAAGTTTGCCCGGCGAAAAGCAAAGCCGATCCGGCGCACAAGGCGCTGAACATGGAGCCGCAGCAACCACTCCGCGTGGCCGAGCGCGCCAACTGGGAGTTCTTCGAGAAGCTGCCGACCGTGGCGCGGGACCGCGTCTCGCACGCGCAGGTGAAGGATGTGCAACTGCTGGAGCCGCTGTTCGAGTTTTCGGGCGCGTGCCAGGGCTGCGGCGAAACGCCCTATATCAAACTGCTGACGCAGCTCTTTGGCGACCGGCTGATGATCGCCAACGCCACCGGCTGCTCCTCGATCTACGGCGGGAACCTGCCCACAACGCCGTATTGCCAGAACGAAGATGGCCGCGGACCGGCATGGTCGAATTCGCTGTTTGAGGACAATGCAGAATTCGGGCTGGGCATGAGGCTGGCTGCGGATCAGCAGAAGTCGTATGCGGAAGCGCTGGTAGCGAAGCTGGCGCCAGCGCTGGGCGAGGAGCTGGCGCGGGCTACGCTGGACGCGGATCAGTCGAAGGAAGACGGGATCGCCGCGCAGAGGCAGCGCGTGGCGGAGATCCGGGCAAAGCTGGCGGCAGTAGATTCCGCCGACGCGCGCAGTCTGGATGCTGTGGCCGACAACCTGGTGCGGCGCAGCGTGTGGATCATCGGCGGCGACGGCTGGGCGTACGACATCGGCTTTGGCGGCCTCGATCACGTGCTGGGGTCGGGCAAGAACGTCAAAATCCTGGTACTCGATACCGAGGTCTACTCGAATACAGGCGGACAGATGTCGAAATCGACGCCGCGCGGCGCGGTGGCGAAGTTCGCCGCCAGCGGCAAGCAGACCAGCAAGAAAGACCTGGCGATGGAAGCAGTCGCCTACGGCTCGGTCTATGTGGCGCGAGTGGCGCTGGGCGCCAACGACAGCCATACAGTGAAAGCGTTCCAGGAAGCCGAGGCGTGGAACGGGCCGGCCATCATCCTTGCCTACAGCCACTGCATCGCGCACGGCTACGACCTGTCGCAGGGGCTGGAGCATCAGAAGGCAGCGGTGAATTCCGGCTACTGGCCGCTGATGCGCTACAGTCCGGCGCTGCGCGCGGAAGGGAAGAACCCGTTCCTGCTGGATTCGCGCGCGCCGTCAATTCCGCTGAAGGATTATGTCTACAACGAGACGCGATACACGATGCTGCTGTGGGCGAATCCGCAGATGGCCGAGGAGCTGTTAAGAGAGGCCACCGACGACGTGGAGCGGACCTGGCGCGTCTACTCGGGGCGCGCGGCCATGCCGGGACGCGGCGCCACGCCGAACATCTCGCCGCGGGAGACAGCCGAGCTGGCGGGAGCCAGAGGCGACGACTGAGCTTGTTTGCGGATGCTCTCGTTCACTCCGGGGCCGGCGGTCATCGTGGTCCCGGATTTTTCTTTGAGCCCATCAGCTCGCGCTGCGCCGACAATCCGCTTCCCGCGTGCCGCAGCAGCGATCTCCGCGCTGTTCTACAATGTCCAGAAGCCGCAACCCCGAAAATCAGCAGAGATCCTCGGTATTGGGGCGCGTCCTTCCATCATGATTGAGCATCCTCTCGCTGAAGCCCTTACCTTCGATGACGTTCTTCTTGTGCCCTCGTCGAGCGACGTTGCTCCTGCGCAGGTGAGCACGCAAACGCAACTGACAAAGAGGATCCGGCTGGCAACGCCGCTGCTGAGCGCGGCGATGGATACGGTGACCGAGTCGCGCATGGCCATCGCCATGGCGCAGCAGGGCGGCATGGGCATTGTGCACCGGAATTTGACCATCGAGCAGCAGGCGGGCGAGATCGACAAGGTGAAACGCTCAGAGAGCGGGATGATTGTGGATCCGGTGACGGTCGCGCCGGAGCAGCTGATCGGCGACGCGCTGGAGGTGATGCGACGGTACAAGATTTCCGGCGTGCCGGTGACCCGGAACAAGAAACTGGTCGGCATCCTCACCAATCGCGATCTGCGTTTCGAGACCCGGACGGATATCCCGATCAGCGAGGTGATGACCAAGAACAATCTGATCACCGTGCCGGTGGGCACCACGCTCGAACAGGCCGAGGAAATCCTGCACCAGCATCGCGTGGAAAAACTGCTGGTGGTGGATGACAAGTACGAGCTGAAGGGCCTGATCACCGTCAAAGATATTCAGAAGAAACTGAAATACCCGAAAGCCTCAAAAGACGAGCAGGGACGACTGCGCGTGGGCGCGGCCATTGGAGCTACGGGGGATTATCTGGAGCGGGCGGCGGAGCTGGTGCGCAACCGGTGCGACGTGCTGGCCATCGACTCCAGCCATGGCCATTCCTCGCGCGTGCTTGAGGCCGTCCGCGAGGTGAAGAAGCGTTTTCCGAACGTCGATCTCCTCGCCGGCAACATCGCCACGCACGACGGCGCACGAGCCCTGATCGATGCCGGCGCTGACGCCGTGAAAGTCGGCATCGGACCCGGCTCGATCTGCACGACGCGCATGGTCACCGGCGCGGGCATGCCGCAGATCACCGCCATCAGCGAGGCCGCGCGGGCCGCCGCGAAGCATGGCATTCCCCTCATTGCCGACGGCGGCATCAAGTACTCGGGTGACATCACGAAGGCGATTGCGGCCGGCGCGAGCGTCATCATGATTGGCTCGCTGTTTGCCGGCGTCGATGAGAGCCCCGGCGAAACGATCCTGTACCAGGGGCGCTCGTTCAAGGCGTATCGCGGGATGGGATCGCTCTCCGCGATGGCGCAGGGCGGGTCGGAGCGCTATTTCGGAGGCGGTCAGGATGCCAATATCGACGAGAGCAGCGAAAGCGTGGTGAATCGCGAGCGCAACGGCAGCTCTAATCGGCTGGACAAATTTGTGCCCGAAGGCATCGAGGGGCGCGTGCCGTATCGCGGCGCGCTGGAAGCCATGGTCTATCAGCTCGTCGGCGGCCTGCGCTCCGGCATGGGGCTGGTCGGCGCCGCGACCATCGAGGATCTGCAGAAGAAGGCGCGCTTCGTCCGCATCTCAAGCGCGGGCCTGCGCGAAAGCCACGTGCACGACGTGCTGATCACGCGCGAAGCGCCGAATTATCACGTGGAGTAGAGCAGGGGTAAAACGGTCAGGGATAAAGCGGTCAGGGATAAAACGGTCAGGGATCAAGCGGTCAGGGATAAAGCGGTTAGGGATAAAACGGTCAGGGATGAGGCGGTTCGGGATGAAGCGGTCAGGAGCGGCTCAGATTCCGAGCTTCTTCACTTCCTCGGTGTAGTACTTGCGGTACAGGATGTCCCACTCCTGGCTGCCTTCCGGAATGATGCGGCGCTGGGACTCGATCTTCTGGCGGGCGGCCAGATCGATGCGCATCTCCTCCATGAGGAGGTGCTCCAGAGCCTTGCGCGCTTCCTGGCGGATCGTGTTGCGGTCTTCGAGAAAATCGCACTCGGGAGTTTCCGCCAGCGTATCGGCCACGACATGGGCCAGCTTGTTCAGCTTGTCGCGCGAGATTCTCACAGCACCGCCTTGTATTTACGAGCCAGCTCGGTTTTCACCTTTTTGAACATCTCGTGGTAGCTGGCGCCGGTGCGCCGCATCTCCTCCTGGTAGGCGTCGAGGATGACGCGCACCTCGTCGTTGATGCGGTCTTCGAGCGACAGCTCCTCGAGCAGCCCGTTGTAGACGCGCTCCTCCACGGCCGGCTGCTTCGCGGTCTGGATCATTTTGGCGTCGATGAGGTGCTTTACAGTATGGCGCGCCAGGTAGCCAACGTACTCGCGGGAAAAAATCATCGGAACTCATTCGGAATATAGCACATGAAAAGCGGGGAGCCTCTGCTCGCATCAGGCATGCTGCGATTGCGGCGCTCAAGGCCGCGCGCGAAGCCAGTTCTGTATCGAAAGACCGGAGATGCGCCGGAATTCGCGCTCATTGTCAGTGACCAGAATGCAACCGGCGGCGAGTGCGTGCGCAGCGATGAGCATATCGTTTGCGCCAATGGGCGTTCCGGATCGTTCTATCTCGGCGCGCAGGCCGGCGTAGAAGCTGTCGGCACCGGGCTCGAGCGACAGAACCCGGATCGTTTCCAGAATCGCCTCCACCCGGTTGGTGAGGCGTGGCGAGCCGCTCTTTTCCACGCCAAACCTTAGTTCGGCTGCAACAATGATGCTGGTACAGAGGTTCTCTCGTTCCGAAGCAGAAAGCCGGGCGATGGATGCAGCAACCTGTCCGCCGGGCTTGTGGATGAGATCGGAGATGATGCTGGTATCGAGAAGATAGCGGGGCATCAGAAATTGACTGGCTCCGGCGGAAAGTCCGGGATCTCCGGCAGGCGATCCGCCGGAGGCAGCGGTTCCCAGGAAGCCAGGAGCACAAG
>JASHRH010000183.1 GCA_030037475.1 Acidobacteriaceae bacterium | reverse complement strand
CTCTGGGGCTGGCGGAGTCCGGAGCGGACGTAGTAGCCAGCGCGCGCAGAATCCAGGAAGTAGCGGATGTCGCGGCGGAGATTCGCGAACGAGGCAGCCGAACACTGGAGGTCTGCGCCGACGTGCTGGATCGCGCGTCGCTTGAGAATCTGCGCGCGGAGATGGTCGCGGCCTTCGGAAAGATCGACATCCTGGTGAACGCGGCGGGCACCACACGACGTGTCCCTACGCTCGAATGTCCGGAAGAGGACTGGACGGCGATCCTTGAAACCAACCTCACGGGAACCTTTCGCGCCTGCCAGGTATTCGCGCCCGGGATGGTCGAGCGTGGCTGGGGGCGGATTATCAATATCGCCTCGCTGGCCACATTCGTTGCTTTTTGCGAGGTCGCGGCGTACGGGGCAAGCAAGGCCGGGGTCGGCGCGCTCACGAAATCGCTCGCCGTTGAGCTGGCGCGGCACGGCGTCTGCGTGAATGCCATCGCGCCGGGGTTTTTCCCGACGCCGCTGAACGAGGAGCTGCTGGACCAGACCCCACGAGGACGCGAGGTTCTGACGCGGACGCCGATGCACCGCTTTGGCAAGCTGGACGAACTGGTGGGGGCTGCCGTTTTCCTGGCTTCGGAAAGCGCGTCGTTTGTCACTGGCCAGATTCTCGCCGTCGACGGCGGGTATCTGGCCAGCGGCGTGAATCAATAGCGCTCGTTTCGAAGGCCCGGCGGTGTACAGTGGAGTTGCTCCGAACAGAGGAAACAGGTCCGGATTGCCGACAGGAGGAAGCCTTGGCCCCCGCGACCGGCGCCAGCGCAGATGACAGAAAGGCCCCGAAACATGCAGCCGGAATTCGGCATGTCGATCTGAGCGATCTGCAGGTAGCTTCCAGCGAGACCGCCCGGCGCATCAATCGCGACATTGTGCTGGAGCTGATCCGGACCAGCCAGCCGATTTCACGCGCAGATCTGGCGCGTCGTTCCGGTCTGCAGCGCAGCACCGTTTCGCAGATCGTGGAGCAGCTCATCGGAGAAAAATGGATCCGCGAAGGGCGGGTGGCTGCCGCGCCGCGAGGCCGGCGGCCCACCATGCTGGGGCTGAACGAAGATCTGGTGGCCGTCGCCGTGGATATTCATCCGCGCCAGGCGACGGTCGCGGTTGTGGATCTGAATGGACGGGTGCTGGCGCGCGCACTGACGCCGCTTACCTCCGACCCTGCCGCATCAACACGGCTGATTGTGGAGAGCATGCAGCGCATGCTGCGCGCCCTGCCAGGAAAGTCGACGGAAGGGATCGGCGTCAGCCTGCCCGGCCGCGTGGATCCGGCGACGCAGCGGCTGATTTTTGCGCCCAACCTGCGCTGGCCCGATTTCGACCTGAAGAAAACCATCGAGACAAAAATGGGGCTTCCCGTGAAGATGGAAAATGCCGCTACCGCCGCTCTGCTGGCGGAGCTGACCTTTGCACGCATGGACGGCGTGCGCGACGCCGTCCTGATCACCGTGTCAGAGGGCGTAGGAAGCAGCATTTTCGCGAATGGACAAATGGTTTCGGGCCATCATGGCGTGGCGGGAGAATTTGGGCATATTCCCGTGGATCTCGCAGGCCCGCGTTGTGCGTGCGGGCAGAAGGGATGCTGGGAGACATTTGCCTCCTCGCGCGCCGCCCTTCGCTATTACCGCGAGCTTCAACCCGAGGCCCATGCCATTACATTCCACGAGCTGCTGAACCTTGCGGAGGAGGGCAACGAGGCCGCGGCCCAGGCTTTGCGGCAGCAGGCGACGTGGATCGGCCGCGGGCTCCGCAGCATCATCGCGGGGCTTTCGCCCAGCACCATCCTCATCGCTGGCGAAATTACCCCGGCGTGGCACCGTTACGCTCCCATCATTGAAAAAGAAGTTGCCGACCTCACGCTGGCGGGAACGCCTCCGGTCATTCGGCCGGTGCGTGAAGGCGACATTGCCCGCCTCCGCGGTGCTGCGGCTCTGGTGTTTCAGCGGCGGTTGCCGCGCGACGCGGCAGGGGAGAGGGTACGCAAGCCCGGGCTTTCGGCCGGCATGGCCTCGTCCAGCCGTTAAGCGCCCAGGCTCGGATCAGATTGCCAGCGCCGGCATGATCCGTTTTATAGTCGGCTCCACAACAAAAGCATTCCACACGAGCCTTTTGGGTACTTTGGTGTAAGTGTGGCTGAAACCCTATTTAAGTTCTGGACAAAAAGTGCTTGACAACCCAAATTGTCGGCAATATAGTTCGTGTCCAATATTAAACCTTCGGCCGACCTGAATCCTGTGCCGAAGCCTAAGTGGCGCATGGCGCCGCGCCTCCTGGGGAATCTGTCAGCGCCGGATTTCGATCGCTTTTGGAGGCGGCTCATGTCACAAAGTGCAGCAAGCAAGCTACGTAACTGCTCCGTTGCGGTTCGCTGGACATCAGCATTCCTGGCGTTGTTACTGTCGTTCGCCGGCACTGCTTCGGTACACGCCCAGGTCCTCTACGGCACGATTACAGGCACCGTGAGTGACAAGACTGGCGCGGTCATTCCCAGCGTCGTTGTCACGATCACGAGCCAGGACACCGGCCAGATCCGCACCGCCGCTGCCAATGCCACCGGCGATTACGC
>JASHRH010000182.1 GCA_030037475.1 Acidobacteriaceae bacterium | reverse complement strand
TCCGGCTTGCGGATATCTGACATCGCGATGGGCGTTGCCCATCTCGTCCCGGTGGAACTCCGCGGCGCCGCTTCCGTCGCCTTCGCAATCCGCACTCCCGCCAGCGCGGCCACTTCTTCCACCGTCGCATGTCCGCTCAGCGCCCGCCGCAACGCCCGTCCCATCGGTTCCGGCAGCAGTTGCAGCACCGGATCGTTCTCATTCGCGGGAATCCTCCGCGTCAGCGCCTGGGTCACAACTCGTCCCACGCCGCGCACATCTTCGCCCGCCGCGAACCCTTCCACATGCAGGCAGTCGCTGCGCAGCTTCAGGGTTTCGCCCATCGCCAGCACGCTGCCGGCTTCCATCCGCCCGTGCGTCAGCCGCCGCGCGTGGATCGCCGCCAGTCCCTGCAGCAGAGCCTCCAGCAGCAGTCGCGCCTCTGCCGGTTCCAGCGCCCGTTCCCGGAGCACCTCCGCCAGATTCTCCTCGGTTGGCTCCATCGCCGCCATCACCACGGGCGTATCGTCCAGCCACGTGAGGCGCGCATCGCACACCGCCACAACGTTCGGGTGGCGAATCCCTGCTGCCGCGCGCAGCCGCGCCAGCAGCTCCTTTTCGTCGTTCAGCGCCTCGGTCAGGCTCACCATCGCCGGCTTCCCATCCGGCCCTGTGGCCTCAAACCAGGCGTTCCGCCCCTCCGGCCGCACCAATCTTGTCAGCCGCCAGCCGCCAGGCAATTCCTTCCCTTCCGGATCCGTCCACAACATCCCGCGATCTACGCTTGCCGTCGCCATTTGCCCTCCGTACGATTCGCACCATCGCGCGGCGCTGCCGGCGCCGCTTCCTCAGCACCTCCCTCCCCTCATCACCAACCAGTACACATCCTCTGCCGCAAAACTCTCCGCCTCTTTTTCGTCGCCTGAACCTTTTTGGATACCGCCTCCGATGTTTCCCGCTGCGTTCGCTGATGGAGTCTGCCCGCGGCGAGCGTGCTAACCTCGTCGCAGCATGTCTTCACCACCGCCCGCGCCACCGGCCACTCCGCCGGCGCCGCCTGTTTTCTGGTGTCCCGTTTGCGCCCGCGAAGTCCGCGACCCGCTCGTCTGCGGCGACTGCTCCGCCGTGATCTGCCGCGTCTGCGGAACCCCGCTCGAATCCCCCGACGAGCTGGCCTTCGGATAAGCGATGCCGAAGCCGCCCTCAACCCGCCCGCCCAGATCGTCTCCCGATCCGCCCGCCGCAGCGGCCCCGCCCACCGTCAGCAGCCGCTGGCTGCTCGGCGCCATCGCCCTCACCTTCGTCCTCGCGGCGCTCTGCGCCTACGGCGCGCTGTGCCTGCTCTTTTATCAAGGGCAGTGGCAGTTGCTCTTCCATCCCGCGCACACCATCACTGTCACGCCCGCCAGCGCCGGCCTGGCTTTCGACGACATCCGCTTCGACGTCACCACCACCGGCAAGCCGCGTCTCGATGGCTGGTGGATTCCCGCAGCCGAACCGTCCCACTCCCAATCATCCCCGATCTCCTCAACCCCGTCCGCCGCGCAGGCGCATTCGCTGGCCGCGCAGACCCCCGGCGCCGCGACCATCCTTTATCTCCACGGCTCCCGCGGCTCGCTCTCCAATTGCGTCCCAGCGCTGGCCGCTCTGCACAGCCTCAGCATCAACGTCTTCGCCATCGATTATCAGGGGTTCGGCCGCAGCGCCGGCCGGCACCCCACCGAGCGCCTCCTCGACGAGGACGCTGTCGCTGCCTGGACCTACCTCACTGACACGCGCCACATCCCGGCGCGCAGCATTGTCGTTTATGGCGATGGTATCGGCGCTACTCTGGCTGCGCGCGTGGCCGGGCGTTTCGCGCCCGCGGGAGTCATCCTGCAGGACCCGAATCCTTCCGCTCGCCAGATCTTCCTCTCCGACGCCCGCGCCCGGATGGTGCCACTGTTCCTGTTACAGAAGGAATTCCTCGATCCCGCCGCCGATCTCGCCCGCGCTCACGTCCCGCGTCTCTTCCTTGACCTCCACGCTCCTGCCGGACCCAGCCGCGCGCATCAGCTCTTCGAGTTGTCCTCGTATCCGAAGCAGTATTACGACCTGCGCCGTGCACCCGCGGACGCAGGACTGGCCACGCTCCGCCGCTTCCTCGACGAAGTCGTTCAATCAACAATGTAGTCAGGATTTCGGCGCTCTGATCAGTCGCCGTTCACGCGACGCTTCGGCAGATCGCCGGACGCGTGCTGGCGCGGAGAGCCACTGGCCAATGGCACCACCTTCGACCGCGTTCCGCTCGTCTCGTCGGAATCGCGCTGCCGCTCCACCGCGCGCGGCCCCAGATTCGTTGGCACGAAAATGCTGAAGACTGTCCCATGCCGATCGACCCCGGTCGACGACCGCAACTGGATTTCTCCGCCGTAGCGCGAAAGGATCGAGCGCGTCACCCATAGCCCCAGTCCCGTGCCGCGCTGTCCCTTGGTCGTGAAGAACGGCTCGCCCAGCCGCCGCTGCACCTCGGCGGGAATCCCCGTCCCGGTGTCGCCCACGGCCACGCGAATCCCGCGCACGCCTGGGTCGGACCAGCTGCGCGATCCATGCACCCGCAGGCACAGCCGCCCGTTCATGGTTGACGCCTCAATCGCGTTGGTTACCAGATTCGACAACACCTGGCGCATCTCGCCTGGGAAGACCAGCGCCTCCTCGCGGCAGTCGTAGCGCCGCTCAATCCGCAGGTTCTTCTCCGCGATGCGCCGGCTGTACAGCGAGAGCACCTCTTCCAGCAGTTCGTCGATGCGTGCCCGCTGCGGTCCCGCCGTCTCGCGGGCAAAGTTCAGTGTCTGGTGGCTGATCTGCGCCACCCGCTCCAGTTCCCGCTGCGCCAGAGTCAGGTAGCCGCGCGCCGCTTCTGACAGACTCTTCTCCTCGCCCAGCAGATACAGCAGATTCGTGACCGACTCCAGCGGATTGTTGATCTCGTGCGCGATGGTCGCCGCCAGACGCCCCACGCCGATCAGCTTCTGGTTGTCGCGCAGCATCCCGGAGGCGCGTTCCAACTCCTTTTCCGTCCGTGCCTGCTCCTCTGTAGACCGCCGAGTCCGCAGCGCGCGCATCATCGCCGATGGCAGACGGTCCAGTTCCGCGACGGACAGGTATTCGACCGCGCCCTCGCAGAGCAGATGCAGCCTTTCCTCCTCGTCGGCCCGCGCGCCTACCAAAATCACCGGAACCGGCGGCCGCGCCGCGCGCGCCTGTTCCAGCAGCTCCCTCCGGTTCAGGCCCGGCAGCCCCTCGCTGCCGGCGACGATCACATCCACTGCGCCCCTGCGCAAAGCGTCCAGGACTTCCCCGCGACGCGATGCCGTTTCGGCCTTCGCCATCAGCCCGGCGCGATCCGCCGCGGCGCGCACCTCAGGCGGCGACAGCGATGGGCAACGAAGGATAAGCAATCCGGACACGGGTCCCCCTGGTACTGCGGCCTTGGCTGGCTCCTCCGGATCCGTTGGCCGTCTCCACGCTTCAAATTTCAACTCGGGAAGCATCGGCGCTTCCACCGTTGACATACGAGCCTCCTGATTCAGCTTTCCGGTCCTGATTCTCTTCATCTGGCCGGCGGAAGTTCGCGCCTGCGGGGCCCGTAGTTTGGTCCTTGTTTTTTCGATGATCAGCTTTTTGCCCGGCGTTGCCCCTCCCGACGCGGAGAATCATGCCGATGAGCGCCAAATCCGCCAACGGCCCGTGAATGCCGGTGTGCCCGCCCCGTCATTTTCCGCATCCATAAACGGGTATCCTGATCTAAACAGAAGCATTGCGATGAGCTTACGCAGGATGACAGCGTGTTTGAAAAGCGTGAAGATGGTTCACGGTGGCAGGTATGAGATCCGGCAACAAGCCAGGGCCCATGGATGGCGCGATGCCTGGAACCTCATTTTTGAAACACGCCTGAGGAAGCTGCCCTTGGTCCGGATCGCCTCAATTGCAGTCGCGCTCACGCTGGGCGCGATCGCCGTGGCGCAAAGCAATCCCGCCAATTCGGCCGTCAATCCTTACGCGGGCAGTATCCAGACAGTCCCAAAGACTCCGGGCATCCACGCCCTGTCCCTGGATGACGCCATTCGCCTCGGCATTCAGAACAACCTGGCCCTCAACCTGGCGAAAGATCAGCAGCAATCGGCCGAGGCCGAAAAGCTCCAGCTCGTCAATGTGCTGCTGCCCAATCTATCCCTCCACGGCGAAACCGGCGTGCATCAGTTCAACCTCGAGGCCCTGGGCTTTCACCCTTCGGCGATTTCCCTCTTTGCCCCGCTCCTGCCCAAAGGCGTCTCGCCCTCCGCCTTCCATCTGGTCACCAAAGTCGATACCACTATCGGCCAGATCAACTTCTCGCAGGCGCTCTTCAACTGGGGCGGATACGATGTCTGGCGCGCCGCGGTTGCCGGCCAAAAAGCCGCGTTCTACAACGCGCAGTCCGCGCGTGGCCTGGTTGTTCTCGACGTGGGAACCGCGTACCTCCAGGCGATTGCCGCGCGCTCGCAGGTCCAATACGCTCAGTCGTTGCTGAATACCGATCAAACCCTCCTCGACCAGACCCATCAGGAGCACCTCGCCGGTGTCGTCGCCAACCTCGACGAGCTGCGCGCCCGCGTCCAGTACCAGCAGCAGCAGCAGGCGCTCATCGCCGCCCAGGACAATCTCGACAAGGCGAAGATCGCGCTCAATCGCGCCATCGGCCTCGCCCCGGACCAGCAGATCCATCTCACCGACACCGAGCCCTACGCCGCGCTTGAGCCGATGCCTATCGAGCAGGCCCGCGCCGAAGCCTATCGCGATCGCCAGGACTACCAGATGCTTCGCCAGGAACTCCTCGTCGCCGATCTGGAGCGCAAGGCCACCGCGCACGAGCGTTACCCCACCCTCACCTTCAGCGGCAATTATGGAGTCACCGGCGTCACCGGCGGCGTCTACCACGACACCTTTGCCGCCGTCGGCACCCTCAGCGTGCCCCTTTTCGAAGAAGGCAAGCTGCGCGGCGATCGCGACGCCGCCGATGCGCAGCTCCAGCAAATCCGCTCCCGCATGGCGGATCTCACCGTCAAAATCGATCAGCAGCTCCGCGACAGCTTGTTCGATCTCCAGACTGCGGAAGCGACGGTGACGGTTGCGCGCAGCAACGTCCAGTTAGCCTCAACCGCCCTCGATCAGACGCAGCAGCGCTTTCTCGCCGGCGTAACCGACAATCTCCCCGTTGCCGAAGCCGAATCCACCCTTGCCGCCGCGCAGACGCAGTACGTCAACAGCGTCTACCAGCTCAACGTTGCTCGCCTCGGGCTGGCCCGCAACCTCGGCATCATCGATACTCAGTACCAGACCTTCCTCGAAGGCAGAACCCCCACCGGCGCCCGACAGTAGCCGCTCGCTGGCCCTCCACCTCTGTCTAATAGCAACCGACGTCAACGACACTTCTGGCCAGTGCGCTTTCTGGAGGAAGACATGGCCGCCCCAGTGTTGTCGCCATCTCACTCCTCCCTCATTCTTCCCGTTATTCATCTTCGGCAAGCAGCCGCGCCAGCGTCTTCCGATGCTTGTTTCCCCGCTTCTCCTCGCGCGGGGTGGCCGCAAGCACCTGCTCCGGCTTCGGCTGGCCCACGCGCTCGCGCGCATTTGCCTTCACCGCCTTTACCGCGGAGAACGCCTTCTTTTTTGCGCGTTTCTTTGCCATGTGCTCAATTGCTGCCTGCCGACAAAGTAGCACTTCCTCGCGCCGCGATTGTGAAATACTTGCAGAGGAGCATCGGGCCATGGATGAACGCGAGTTTTTCGATGAAAAATCGGAGCAACGCACTCATACACTGACATGTCCTCATTGCGGCAAGCCCGGGGAGTATCAGGTGCGCTGGCTGGTCAGAACGCGTAAGGCGTCGCTGCCGCGCCACGCCGACGAGCGCGACCGCGCGCGTTTCGCCAAGGCACAGTCCTACATGGTTCGCCAGGACGATCTGGTCGCCTGCTCGAACATCCGCTGCCGCAAGCGTTTTGAGGTTACCAGCCTGCAGTCCGTTGCGTTTTTGCAGTCGGCCTGACAGGAGCAGCCGGTAGCCGGAAGCCCGGAGCCTCTTTGCATCTGGCTACTGGCTACGAGCCACAGGCTACAGGCTTCAGCCATGAGTCACGAAGGAATACGTCTGGTGAGCGCCGAAGAGGCGCAGCGTGAAGCAGAGCCGGAGCTGCCCCGCGACGCGGTCACGCCTGTCAAAGTCCGCGTGCTGCAATCCACAGGCGGAGGCCTCGAAATTGACTGGAAGGACGGTCACCGCAGCCGCTGGAGCTTTGCCTGGCTTCGCCTCGCCTGTCCCTGCGCCACCTGCCATGAAGAGCGCGAAGCCCATGGCCGCGCGCCTGGCGAGCCGAAGCCGAAAGCCGCCACGCTGCTGCCGATATATCAGGCTCCCGCGCGGCCTGAATCCTCAACGCCGGTCGGCAACTACGCTATCACCTTTAAGTGGAACGATGGCCACGCCAGCGGCATCTATTCCTGGGATTACCTGCGCCGCCACTGCCAGTGCGATGAGTGCTCGCGTTAAGGACCCGCGGTTCCCTGTTTCCTCTGCGTCCTTTGTGATCTCTGTGGTGAATGGTATTCAGCGCCGCTTCGCTTCCAGCGCGCTCGCCACCTTCGCGTAAAACGCGCTCAGATCCTCGCCCGGCCCGATCGTCAGCCGCCGAAACACCTTCAGCAGCGGATAAATCTGCGATCCGCCCACGTCCAGCGCGGGCATCGCAAACTGCCCGCCCGGATACACCGCCATAATCCACTCCGCAGGCCAGTGCCGCCGGAAGATTTCCCCGTAGTAGCCGCCCCACAACCGCGTCGCTTCCTCCTGCTCGCCGGCCGGGACGGGAACGCGCGCCGCCAGCACTGTTTCGAGCCGTGGAATCGACTCCGGCGAGTAATCCAGCGTCATGCCGTGATCCTCCGCCGCCAGACGCACCGCGGTCTCGGCATAGCTCTGCATCATGGCTTCCAGCGATCCGAACTCGCGATCAGTTTCCGGCGTGGCTTTCGTCACGCTTCTCAGACTACAGGAGATGGCCTCGCGCCCGGAACCTGCGTCCCATTCCTCCTGGCCTGTGGGACAGAATGCGCTCCGGTGCTGTATCCTGGAACTTCGCTCAACAATTCCGGGCTCGCTGCGTGAACCGTTGGGAGGTTGCGTCTGTTGAAGGGGAAGCGGAGTTTCTGGCTGGGGATAGCGGCGCTGGCCGCCCTGATGACCATTTCGACAATCTGTCCGATGGGCTTTCTCAGCCCGGCGGCGCACGCGCAGGTGGTCAGCCCTCCGCCCAATCCGCACCTGCCGCCGCCGGAACCGCTCGCCGGCGTCAGGTACGATTTTCCATGGGAAATTTACGGCGGCATCGGCTACGCCGCCACCAATGCAGGCCCGAATGCGCTCCAGCAGGCGCTTCTCGGCGGCTTCGATGCCCGCGCTGTCCGCGAATTTTCGCAGCATTGGGGAGTCGGCGCCAATGTCCGCGGGTACTTCGGCACCAGCGGCGTGGCCAACACCTCCACCGTTCCCATCCATGGCCCCTTTGTCGCCGAGTACTTCCTGCTCGGCGGACCTGAATACCGCGTCCTCTCGAACGAGCATGCCGCCATGCTGCTCCACACCTATGTTGGCGGCGTCTATGGCGACTTTGAGCACGGCCTCCAGGGCTATCCGCCCTCCTCCGTCGGCTTCTTCTCCAACCAGATGGCTCTCGGCATGGCTCTCGGCGGCTCCATCGACCTCAACCGCTCGCCGCGCCTCGTCTTCCGCATTGCGCCCGATGCTCTCATGAGCGATTTCGGCGGCAACGGCCTGGCCGAGCACATGTCCCTCTCCGTCGGGATCGTCTACCGTCTCGGCCGCCAGTTCAGGACGAAGTAACCCTCGCGCAGGAATAAAAAGGGAGGAGACCTGGCTCCTCCCTTCGCTTTGTACCCATCCATTCTCTGTGTTCTCCGTGCCCTTCGTGGTAAAGGATCTACTCCTTCCCCAGCGACGCCATGTCGATCACGAACCGGTATTTCACGTCTGCCTTCACCACCCGCTCGAAGGCCTCGTTGATCCGCTGCATCGGGATCACCTCCACATCCGCCGTGATGCCTTTCTCGGCGCAGAAGTCCAGCATCTCCTGCGTCTCCGCCATCCCGCCGATGATCGATCCCGACCAGCTCCGCCGCCTGAAAATCAGATGACCCGGAAAAACGACTGGCGGCTTGTCCGGCAGCCCCACCTGACAGTACGTCGCGTCGCGCTTCAGCGCTTCCAGATACGGATTGATGTCATGCGGCGCGGAAACCGTATCCAGGATGAAGTCGAAGGATCCCGCCTGCTTCTTCATCGCCGCCGTATCTTTTGAGATCACCACTTCGTCCGCGCCCAGCCGCCTCGCATCCTCCACCTTCGATTCCGACGTAGTGAACTGCACTACCTGCGCGCCGAAAGCATGGGCGAACTTCAATCCCATGTGCCCCAGTCCGCCCAGACCCACCACGCCGACTTTTTTGTTTGGACCCACTTTCCAGTGCCGCAGCGGTGAGTAGGTCGTGATCCCTGCGCACAGCAGCGGCGCCACGCCGGCCGCATCCAGCTTCGGCGAAATGCTGTGCACAAAATGCTCCGGCGCAAGGATGTTGTTGGCATACCCGCCCTGCGTCAGGTCGCCATAGCGGTCCTTCGCGCCATAGGTCAGGGTCGCGCCGCGCTCGCAGTACTGCTCGTCGCCCGCTCGACAACTGACGCAGCTCCGGCAGGAATCGATGATGACCCCAACCCCGGCCAGATCGCCCGGCTTGAACCGCGTCACGCCCGCGCCCACCTCGACTACCCGTCCGACGATCTCGTGCCCCGGCACCATCGGATACAGCGCGTTGCCCCACTCGTTGCGCACCGAATGAATGTCGGAATGGCAGACTCCGCAGAACTGAATCTCCACCAGCACGTCCTGCTCGTTCAGTTCGCGGCGAAAGAAATTGAATGGAGCCAGTGGCGTCGACGCGCCCTGTGCCGCCCAGCCGTGAGAAGCAATCATAGACTTTCCTCCAGTGTTCCGGGTGCTGCTTCGCGCGATCAGACTGAACGCGGTGCTCCTCAGAACGACATCAGAATCCCGTTCACGAATCCCATTGCGGGGTTCACCAGATGCCCGATGATGGGAGATCCCACAAACAGGAACACAATCAGGCCGAAGATCCCCACCGAGTCATAGACGCGCAGCGCCCGGTACGGCAGCATGTGGCGGAAGACGTGCGACCCATCCAGCGGCGGCAGCGGCAGCAGGTTGAACACCGCCAGGATCAGGTTCAGCGTGACTCCCATGTACAGGATCAGCGCTAATGGAAAGATTATGGACCCCATCAGCGCCGGATCAACCGCGCCCGTCCCCGCCAGTTGATGCACAATCGTCGCCCCGATCAGGCTCGTTTTTGACAGGATCAGCAGCAGCGCTGTCGCTCCCAGGGCCGCCAGCACATTGCTTACCGGCCCCGCAACCGTGGTCAGGATATCGTCCCGCGTCACGTTCTTGAAATTCCGCGGCGTCACCGGCGTCGGCTTCGCCCACCCGATGAGAAACTGCCCGAAACCCGGCAGCAGCAGCATCGCCAGGGGGACCACGACGGTGCCGAAGGGATCGATATGCCTGATCGGATTCAGTGTCACCCGGCCCAGCATCTTCGCCGTCGGATCGCCCAGCCGGTTCGCCATCCATCCGTGCGCCGCTTCGTGGATGCTCAGCGAAAATACCAACACCACGAACTCGAAGATCGCAAGGACAATCCTGGTTTCACTCATGGGAAGACGCTTCGATGGTATCAGGGAAGGCCCGGCCGGCTGGACGAACGCGGCTCCCGCCCCACCCTGGGTGCTTTCAGCTCACCGATTCGGCGGCAGCTCCCGGCAGGGAGCTTCCGAAGTTTCGCCCAGCCGCGTCGCTTCCTGCTTGCTCCTGATCGTCCGCGCCGGCACGCCCCCGGCGATCGCATGCGGCGCCAGATCGTGTGTCGCGACGCCCTGCGCGCCCAGCATCGTATCCTCGCCTATGCGCACTCCCGGCATCACCAGCGAGCGATACGTCACCCGCGCCGCGGGACCCACTTCCGTCCGCCGATGCTCGATAATGCACGCCTCCACCGGATCGTGCGCGTGCGAGAACACCGCCGCGTGCTCCGAAATCGATGTCCCCTTCCGCACGATCAGCTCTCCGCGATCGTCCAGCAGCACGTGGTTGTGGATGATTACGTCGTCTTCGAGGGTCAGGTTGTAGCCGAAGGTGAACTCCACGCCGTGGTAGATCTTCACATTCCGCCCAATGCTCCTGAAAATGTGCCGCCCCAGCATCGCCCGCAGGCGAAAGCCCAGCCAGTGGTTCAGCGCCACCGGCGAGCGGTCGAACATTCGCCAGAACCACACCAGCGGCTTGATCGGCGCATATCGCTCCGCGTCGATGTCGCCATAGTACTCCGGCTCCAGCGTCACGTTGGCAGGATCCAGCGACAACTGCAGCACATTGAAGGGCAGCTCCGTCGTCAGCGTAAAGTTCAGAGCTCCTCCGCGGGGTCGCCCCAGCAGGAGCTGGTGCAACTGGTCGCGGACGATCTCGCCGCGCAGCGCGGCGTTCTTATGCCGCGAGAATTCATCGTCCAGCGAGTCGATCCAGCGCTGGAAAATCTCTTTTGCTTCGCGGGCAGGCTCAAGTTCGCGGTACGGATAGCGTGGCATACCTCTCAGATTATCGTCCGTCCGCCGGAATACCGAATTCGCCCGCTGCATCCGGCCCTGCGCACTTCCGTCATTTGCAGCGCCACGGTAAACAGGATACCTTCTGCTTCAGCATCCCTTCTGCGGAAAGAGGCAGTGCCCATGAGTGAGACTTCGCCCGTTCCTGAGCAGCGGAGTTATTCCCGTCTGCTGGTTATCCTGCTGGTGGTCGCCGTCGTTGCGGCCCTCGCCGGCCTGGTGTGGAGCTATTTCCTCGCCAGCCGGCTTACCAGCGCCGAGGCGCAGGTCGCCTCCGCCCAGGCGCAGAATCAGAAGCTTGCCGCGGCTCTTGACGAGACGAACGCCCGCCTGCGCGTCACCAGCGAGACCCTCGGCCATTCTCTTGGCCTCACCCAGCAGCAGCTCGAGCAGCGCGCCCAGGAGCTCCTGCGCCGCCAGCAGGCTCAGGCGCAACAGCTTGCGAAGGAACATGCCGCGGTCCAGCAGCAGATCGGCGCTGTCTCCACCGACGTCAACGGCGTCAGGACCGACGTGGGCGGCGTGAAGACCGACCTGAACGCTACGAAGACCCAGCTCGCGGCCACCGAAGCTCAACTCCAGTCCATGAGGGGCGATCTCGGCATCCAGAGCGGTCTTATCGCCACCAACGCCCACGAGCTTGACATCCTCAGGCACATGGGCGACCGCAACTACTACGAGTTCAGCCTGCGCAAGCACCGCCGCCAGGCTGTCTCCACCGTCGCCCTCGAACTGAAGAAGGCCGACCCGAAGCACAACCGCTTTACGCTCGTCGTTTTCTCCGACGACCGGCAGATCCTCAAGAAGGATCGCAGCCTCGACGAGCCCATCCAGTTCTACACCGGCAAGGATCACCTGCTCTACGAGCTGGTCATCAACAGCATTCCCAACAAGAACACGATCGAGGGTTACATCGCCACGCCGAAAAATGCCCCTGTGCCGGTGATCCCGTCACCGGGTCAGTAGCCAGCGGCTCGCCCTACAATCAAATCGTGCACTCCCGTTTCACTCCGGGCCAGCGCATCGCGCTCTGGACCATCCCCAAACTCACCGCGCTCGTGCTCGCCGCCATCGGCGTCACCCTTCGCTTTGAAACCATCGCCGAGCCCGGCGCCACGCCCGCCACTCCGCCGGCGCGCGGCATCTTTTGTTTCTGGCATCGCTGCACGCTGCCCGCCGGGTGGTACTTCCGCAAATTCCGCTGCTCCATCCTCATCAGCCAGAGCTTCGATGGCGAGCTGATCGCGCGCACCCTGGCCTCGCTTGGCTACTCGAGCGTGCGCGGCTCCAGTTCCCACGGCGGAGCCGCCGGTCTCATGGCCCTTCGCGATGTCCTCGCCCAGGGCCAGCCCGTCGTCTTCACCGCCGACGGCCCCCGCGGCCCCCTCTATGAAACCAAAATCGGCCCAGTCAAACTGGCCGAGATGACTGGCGAAACCATCGGCAGCTTCTATCTGCTGCCCCAGCGCGCCTGGACCGTCCGCTCCTGGGATCGCTTCCTCATCCCCAGGCCCTTTTCGCGCGTCGTCATCAGCTGGTCGCGGCCGGTCGCGCCGCCGTTGCCCGACGCCGGTGACGCCGCCCTCGAAGCCAAACGCCAGGAGCTGAATGCCGCTCTCGAACGCGCCCGCCTGGCCGCCGAAGCCCACTTCGGGCAGGCGTCGGCCCGCTAAAATCGGTACAGTGCTCGTCTCCGACTTCGACTACCATCTCCCCGAAGACCTGATCGCGCAGGAGCCGCTGGCCGATCGCGCCGCCTCGCGCATGATGACCCTCGACCGCCGCACCGGCGCCGTCCACGACCGCCTCTTCCGCGACCTGCCCTCGCTGCTCCGCCCGGGCGACCTGCTCGTCCTCAACGACAGCCGCGTCATTCCCGCGCGGCTCTACGCCCACCGCGCCGGCCTTCACACTCAGGCGAACCATCGCGTTACCGGACGCGTCCAGATTCTCCTCGCCGAGCAGCTTTCCGCATGGGAATGGCGCGCCCTCGTTCGCCCCGGCCGCAAAGTCCTCACCGGCGAAGTGCTCGAATTCTTTTCAGAGCCGGACCCTGCTGAATCCGGCGACCGAGACTCAGAAGCGTTCGCCCTACGCGCAGTAGCGCTGCGCGCAGAAGTCATTGCTCACGGCGAATTCGGCGAGCGGATGATTCGGTTCGAGCCCATCCCCGATTTCTTCGAGACCGTCGAGCGCCTCGGCCACATGCCGCTGCCACCCTACATCCATCGCCAGGACCGCGCCGCCGACCGCGACCGTTACCAGACCGTTTACGCGCGCGAGCGTGGCTCGGTCGCCGCGCCCACCGCCGGCCTGCACTTCACGCCCGGGATTCTCGATGCGCTCCGCGCCTGCGGCGTTCGGATCGCCACCGTCACCCTCCACGTCGGCCTCGGCACCTTCCAGCCCGTCCACGTCGAGCGCGTCGAAGACGTGCGCCTCCACGCCGAGCGCTACACGCTCTCGCCGGAGACCGCCGCTGCCCTCAATGCCGCGCGCCGCGAAGGCCGCCGCATCGTCTCCGCCGGAACCACCACCGTTCGCACGCTCGAACACTGCGCGCTACAGGGGACGGAGTTCGCGCCCCACTCCGGCTCGACCACCATCTTCATTTCACCGGGATTCCAGTTCCGCGCCGTCTCCGCGTTGCTGACCAACTTTCATCTGCCGCAGTCCACGCTGCTCATGCTGGTATCAGCCTTCGCCGGACGCGAACGCATCCTTGCCGCCTATCGCCATGCCGTCGCGGAGCGGTACCGGTTCTTCTCGTATGGGGATTGCATGTTGATTGAGTAGACCATTGCTGTTCGCCTTTTATTTGCCCATTATGTGATTCATGGGTGCACTCTCACCGTCGCAAGGCTGGATTAGGGAGGCCTTACTCACGACACACGCAAACCTGTTTCTGGCGCCAGCTACCCTGAATGACAGTTGTGGATTGAGTTTCGGCGAGGAGATCGAAAAGGAGAACCAGCTATTTACCAGGATTTGGCGGAAGCAGCGCGGTCGGTACGGTAATGCCCGCTCTGCCCTTCCAGTCCCTCGCCGTCAAACGGTCTATAAATCTCTCTCATGAGCATCGATGAAAGGCTCGACCGGCTCACGGAACGTCACGAAGCGCTGACGCCGAGCGTCGAAATGCTCACATCAGACCTGCACGAAATGCGCGGGATCGTGGTGCAGATACTCGGCGGCATCGACAAGCTCGCCAACGTTACCGGTCACGAGCGCCGACTCGGGCGCCTGGAAAACGGCGATTAGGTGCAACCGCTCCTCGGCCGATCTCTCCCAGCCCGCCGCGTCGGGGGCGAGCTCTCCCAGCAGATTGCGGACGAGCCACAGACCTGTTGAGGAAAAGCCATCCCGCAGCGGCTGAAGCCGACTTGATTTTGCGCCGGTTGCGGCATGAGTGAACTCGTGCCCTGATACAAAACGCTGGTTTGCATTTGTGCTTCCCGACTCTATCCTGCCGACAAAGAGCGGGGTACCTGCGTGAAGTGCACGAAGCCGTAAAATCCAACCAGGAAAAGATCACATGGAGTACTGGCGCTCTCGCGTTGTTGTCCCTTATATCGCGGGGCTGCTTCTTACAGCCTCGCCAGTTTGCGCTCTCTCCTGGTTTTCGCGTGGCAACGTCCTGATTCCGTTCAGGACCATTCATGGCCTGATCGTGACCAGGATGTCTCTGAATGGCAAGCCAGGGAAGAATTTCATTGTTGATACAGGCAGCTTTACATCGATGTTCAACGCTTCTGTCGTGGACGCCGGAGGGCTGAAAACCATTTCCGCTCAGGGAACAGTTCACTGTTTTGGTGGTGATGTCCCTGTCACTCGAGTGGCTTCACAGACAACCATTTTCGGGTACGGGCTCCAGATCAATGGAGGAGCGGTCGTCTCGGACCTCGGCCTGCTGCAGAATGCCGTCCGTATCCCGTTGACCGGGATCATCGGCTCGGACGCCATCACGTCTCGGCCCATCCTCGTGGATTATCAGGCGGGAAAAATCACGATGTTTCCTGGTAAGCACATGCCGCACCTGGAAAAACCTGCGGAGCGGATCCAGCTGGAGTCGCCGCCCGCAGGAGCGGAGAAATTCCCGGGCCCGGTGTTTGCTGCCCAGGTCCAGCTACCGGATGGAAGATGGGTTAAGGCCAACCTCGAAATCGACACAGGCAGCGACGGCGGTCTGCTCCTGTACGCACCTTTTGCCAGCAAATATGGCCTGATACCTGCCGATCCCAGGCTAACCGTGATCCATTACGGGTGCGGAGGCAAATACGGGCTTGCGCCTGTCTCCCTCCCGGCCATCATGCTCGGAAGCCAGAAGATTACAAATCCGGAAACCTTGTCGGCCGAAAAGGCTGTCGGGGCGGCGGCCGCCACCACCGTGGACGGCTCGATCGGCTACAGGATCCTCTCCCGCTTCCGCATCTTCATCGACGCTCCCGACCACTTTGTCGTCTTCGAGCCGGTGAAGCAAAACTGACCCTGCTGAAAGCGATCCGCCCTGG
>JASHRH010000181.1 GCA_030037475.1 Acidobacteriaceae bacterium | reverse complement strand
CCCGCATTTCGCATCGAGCGACGCCTTTACGTCGGCGGAGAAGGCTGCGCTCCGTCTCGCCGAGCAGATGACTCTCGACTCCACCCATATTTCGGACGCAGATTTTGATTCGTTGCGCGCGCACTTCGATGAGGGAGAAACTGTCGAGTTGCTGGCCGCCATCGGCCTGTTCAACTACTTCAACCGCTTCAACAATGCTCTACAGATGGAGCCCACGAAGCTCGGCGAAGGCGCTGAATAGCGCCCGTCAATAGAACAGAATCGCGACGCGGTACGTCGTGAAGTCTTCCCCCGCCGGCAGCACGCATGCGCCAACCGCTGCTCTGCCAAATTCTCCTTTTCGGATCTCCTGCACCACCACGCCTGGCAGTTGGCTCAGATCCGACGTCTCGAACCGCACCACCGCCCGCGCGTTCGTCCCCGGCGGAATCCCCCTCCACATTCGGCACGCCTGCTCCGCCGCTCCCTCCGGTGCCGACGCATCCACGTTGTCGGCCCGCAGCAACGCCCGCACCCTCTCTTCAACCTGTCTGACGCCGAGCGCCTGCGTTGTCTCGGCAAAATCCTCCACGACATAAAGCTGTCTGCCGCGCTGCACAACGGCCACGCCCAGCGCGTTCAATTTCGGATCCAGAATGTTCTTCCGATGCGGCGTCGAATGCATCCACGCGTTCTCGATCTGCTCCGCGCTCCATCCGCTCGCGATGTTCTCCGCGATGGCATGGAAGTGCACCCCTGCCAGCTTCGCTCGCTGCATCAGCCCTGGCTCGCCCGGATACTGATGCGAAAGCTCAGGCTCCTGTGCCATGATCTCGGCATGCGCTTCAGCCGATCGCTCCAGCGTCGCGCTCCACCGCAGCGCCGGCAACCCGCGCTCCGCCCGATCCTGATTGGTCAGCGCGAAAATCTGCCGCGCGAGCGGATCGGCGGCCATCGCCGTCTGGACCTGTGCGATCAACGCAGCGCCTGCCGCCATCGCTGCGGCAAGCAGCGCACATCCCATGCAGGAGCTTCGCCGTGTCATGTCAGATGATGAGATGCGGCTCCCTGCGGCAATGCTCGATCAGGTTGTCCTGAGACGCTACCCGCAGCCCGACGGTTTCTCTCTCAGGCAGCCTCTTCGCCCGCCTTGCCCGGCATCTTGCTGCGATATCGCATCATGAGAGGCAGCAGTTTGCGGGCGGCCCAGTACCGCGGGATATACCGCGAGGGCGCGGACAGGCAGCGGAACAGCCATCCCAGGTAGAAACGGTCGGCCCAACCAGGAATGCGCACCTGATCCCCGCTCAGGAAGGCAATCGCCGCCCCTATGCAGTGGATCGCCGGCAGGTAGTCGAGGTTCCGTTTCAGATAGAGCCCCAGCCGCTCCTGCGTGCCGCCACCCAGCGTAATCACGATGTGCTTCGGCCGCTGTCTCCGGATTGCCGCCAGCAGGTCCTGATCGTCGATCTCCGGTCCATACAGCGGAGCCAGCCACACGCAGCTCTCCGGAACCGTGATCCCTCGGCCATGCAGCCACGCCAGATTGCGCTTCGCGCTTGTCTCCCCGGCCATGACCCAGAAGGTATTGCCCGACACCCGCACTTCCTCCAGCCGCAGCAGCGTCCGGAGATACTCGAGGCCCGAAACACGCGGCACGGAATCTCCTTCCATCAGGTTCCAGATCATCACCATGAACGCTGAATCGGTAATGGCGACGTCCGCATTGAGCAGCGCTTCACGATACAGCGCATTGACGACCAGATCTTTCAGCGCCGGCGCCGCCGGAACCACCAGCAGACCGCCCTGGCGCACCTGTTCCACCGCTCCATGCACGTCACCGGCATAGAACTGCACGCCGAGTATCTTCCGATATTTTCTGCGCCCATCCATCGCGCGGTCCTGGAGACCGACCCGCCTTCCCGGCTTTACCCCTACCGATGAGCCCCCACCAGCATCTGCTCCTCGATCCACTCGTAGGTCTTTGCCATCCCGTCCTTCAGGCGGATCGACGGCTCCCAGCCGAGTTCCTTCAGAATCTTTGTATTGTCGCTGTTGCGCCCGTTGACGCCTTTCGGGGCGTCCAGCTTGTACCTGCGACGCAGCTCCACTCCCGCGATCTCCTCCACAATGTCCACCAGCTGGTTGATTGTCACCAGCTCGCTAGGTGTGGAGTCTCAACAGGTTGTTGCGATCAAGAGCTGATCGGCTGAGGGGTGGCGACCAGCCGAGACTACCATGCGGTCGGTGCCAGTTGTACTGATGCAGCCAGGGGCCGAGCTCCTGACTGCGCTGGTTTGAGTTCTGATACGTGCGCGCATAGGCCCATTCCCTGAGGGCAGTCTGGATGAAGCGTTCGGCCTTGCCGTTGGTGCGCGGCGTGTAGGGCCGGGTGAAGCGGTGCTTCAGGCCCAGAGCGCGGCAGGCCTGGGCGAAGGCGCGCGAGCGGTAAGCCGGACCGTTGTCGGTGAGCAGGGCGCGGAAGCGGATGCCGATGCGAGCATAGTAAGCCAGCGCTTCGGTCAGGAAGGCCAGCACTGAGCTGTGCTTCTCGTCCGGATAGATGGCCGAGAAGGCGATGCGCGAGTGGTCGTCGATGGCTACGTGCAGGTACTCCCAGCCGATGCCGGCAACACGGTCGCGCCGATCGCCGGTAACCCGGTGGGAAGGCCGGGCGATGCGGCCCAGCTTCTTGATGTCCAGATGGAGCAGATCGCCGGGGCGGGCGTGCTCATAGCGCTGCACCGGCACTTTCGCTCCAGATCGCGGATCCGGCTCAGCTTCAGCCGGCGCAGGATGCGGCTGACGGTGGTGCGGCTCAGGCCGGTCTGCTGCGCGATGCGCAACCCGGTCCAGCGCTGGCGGCGCAGTTGTTCCACCAGTGCCACCTGTTCGCCGGACGTGGGCCGCCGCAGTCGATGGGGACGGGAGCTGCGATCCCACAGGCCCTCCACTCCCTCCTCATGAAAACGCCGCACCCGCCTGGCTGCCATCTTCGCGCTCACGCTGAAGCAGGCCGCGGCCTGCTTCAGCGTGCATCTGTCCTCAACCACTTTCAGGATTAACTGCTCTCGACTGCGCATCGTCAGTCGGGCATTCTGGTGACAGTCCATCTGCTCTCCTGAGTCGCTTTGCTTCGCAAACTCAGCTTCCCAGTTCTCGATCAGATGGACAACCTGTTGAAACCTCACAGCTAGACCCTTTGGAATGGCCTGGGAGAACAACGATTGTCTGTCCGCCAGAGTGAGTTTATTCTGAGGAGGCCGATGCCCGATGTCAAGTAATTGGTGCCTGGTAACTTTCGTACCACATTAATGGGTACCTTGGCGCATGTTCCTCTCTGGTACACTTTCGCCGGTGGTTTTCCGCGACAATTCTCTCAGGGCCCTCGCGAAATCCGCGCGGGGCCTGCTGCTGGCCACCGTCAAAGCCTTTTGTTCCAATCCCCTCGCCGCCTTTGGACTCCTCTTTCTCCTCGTCTTTGTTGTCATGGCGATTTTCGCGCCCTGGCTGGCTCCGTACAATCCGGCCGCTCCTGACCTGCTGCACCGGCTCACCCCACCCAGCTACGCCCACTGGCTGGGCACCGACGAACTGGGCCGCGACATGCTCTCTCGCCTCATCTACGGCGCGCGCCTTTCGCTCACCGTCGCCGTCTCGGTGGTCGCGCTATCGTTTCTCCTTGGACTCGTCCTCGGCGGCCTCGCCGGCTATTACGGTCGAT
>JASHRH010000180.1 GCA_030037475.1 Acidobacteriaceae bacterium | reverse complement strand
CGCGCAAACCCCGGCTGCATCCGCCGGCGGCAATGCCGTCAAAGCCCGCGCCGCTCTGGACGCCATGATTCAGGCCCTCGGCGGCAACCAGTGGCTCAGTCTCCAGGACAGCTACGTGGAAGGCGAGATTTCGGCCTTCTACGAGGGCAAACCCACCGGCGTAAACGTGCGTTACTGGCAGTGGACCACCCCCGCCGAAGAGCGTATTGACCTGACAGAGAAGAAGCACGACCAGGGCAACTGGGTGCAGGTCTACACGGGGCAGCAGTGCTGGGAGATCACCTGGCAGGGCAAAAAGGCGATGGACAAGGATGTTTGCGACTCCGCCGTCCGCCGCCGCAATCACTCGATCGGGACGGCCGTCCGTATCTGGATGAAGGATCCCAATACCCTGCTGATCTACGACGGCCAATCGCTGGCCGAGCGGCATCTCGCGGAACAGGTGACTCTGCTGGACGAAGGAAACGACGCCATCACCATCCAGATGGACGCTGAAACCCATCTGCCGCTGAGCTGTTCCTGGTCTTTTCGCGATCCGGTGTACCACGATAAGGACACCGATGCGGAAGAGTATGCCGACTACCACCTGATCAACGGCCTGCCCACCCCCTTCACCATCACGCGCCTGCACAACGGCACGGTGGTCCAGCAGAGGTTTGTCCTGAAGGCAGCCTACAATGTGCCCCTGCCGCCCGACGGCTTCGACCTCAATGCCCTGGCCGCGAAAATCGTCCGCCGCTGATGGGCACAGTACCGCTCAGGCGCAGCCCCGCCGCTGACTTTTCTTTCAGGAGGTCCGGCAGATTCTGCCGGAAAGAGGTCTTCACCCAACCAGGCAATGGCACCCACCGGAGGGACGGGCTCCTTCCGCCGCCATCCAGCCGCGCGGAACTCTACCGCGGATTGATCGGCGGAGGCGCTGTCTCCGACTTCGAGGCAGTGTCCTGCCGCGTGGCGGCATCAGATGTGTCGGTGCCCTTGATGCCTTCCTTGAAGCCGCGAAACGCCTCGCCCAGCCCTTTGCCCAGCCCCGGAAGCTTGCTGGGGCCAAAGATCAGCAG
Organism: Acidobacteriaceae bacterium; assembly: GCA_030037475.1. Lineage (GTDB taxonomy): Bacteria > Acidobacteriota > Terriglobia > Terriglobales > Acidobacteriaceae > Palsa-343. Next base: position 3,778 of record JASHRH010000180.1, on the reverse strand, counting down.
GCAAATGACCAGGATGATGAGCAGGTGTTCGGGTTTGAAGAGGTTGTCAAACATGAAAATTCTCCAGGAGAAAACCGCGCCCGACAGCGAGATTCCGCTCCTCGCCTTATTGTCGCACAGAACCGTTTTGCCGATGAGAAACCGTTCGGCGCATGTCCGGGTCCGGTTGTGCCGGCCGCCACAATCCGTTACAACACTGATTTCAGGAGGTTCATGAGCACTCCCGAGCGCACCATCTGCGTCCACGGCCACTTTTATCAGCCGCCCCGGGAGAATCCCTGGCTGGAAACCGTGGAGGCGCAGGAGTCCGCCGCCCCGTGGCACGACTGGAACGACCGCATCACCGCCGAGTGCTACGCGCCCAACAGCGCCGCCCGCATCGTCAATTCCGGCAACCAGATCATCCGCATCCTGAACAACTACGCGCGCATCAGCTACAACTTCGGTCCCACGCTGCTCTCCTGGCTCCAGGAAAACGCGCCTCGCGTTCATGCCGCCATTGTCCATGCCGATCTGCGCAGCCAGGGCCGCTTCTCGGGTCATGGCTCGGCCATGGCGCAGGTCTACAACCACATCATCCTGCCGCTCGCGAACACGCGCGATCGCGTTACGCAGATTCGCTGGGGCATCGCCGATTTTCGCCATCGCTTCGGCCGCATGCCCGAGGGCATGTGGCTTCCGGAAACAGCGGTCGATTCGGAGTCTCTCGACCTGCTGGCGCAGCATGGCATCCGCTTTGCCCTGCTGGCGCCGCACCAATGTGCCAGCATCCGCCCGCTGCCGGAAGAGCGCTCCGCCGCCAAAGGCTCCGCGCATCCCAAAGAGAAATCCGAGCCTGAATGGACAGACACCCCCAATGCCTCTGTCGACACCACAGAGCCTTATCTCATTCCCCTCAGGGAAGGCCGCAGCATCGCCGCATTTTTCTATGACGGTCCCCGCTCCCGCGCCATCGCCTTCGAGGGGCTGCTGAACAACGGCGAGACCTTTGCCCATCGCCTCATGAGCGGCTTCCAGCCGGACGCCGATCATGCTCAGATCGTCCACGTCGCCACCGACGGCGAGAGCTACGGGCACCACCACAAATACGGCGAGATGGCCCTGGCCTGGATGCTCCACTGGGTTCAGGATGAGGAACACAGCCCGGAGCAGGAAGGCGTCCGCCTCACCAACTACAGCGAATTCCTCGAGAAGCACCCGCCGCGCTTCGAAGCGCGCATCGTCGAGAACACCTCCTGGTCCTGCGCTCACGGCATCGAGCGCTGGCGCTCCGACTGCGGCTGCTCCGGCGGTCATCCCGGCTGGAACCAGAAGTGGCGCACGCCCCTGCGCGAATCTCTCGACTGGCTCCGCGACACCGTCGCTCCTCTCGTTCGCGAAGCTTCAGCTCCGCTTTTCAAAGACCACGACGAAGCCCGCAACGGCTACATCGGCGTCATCCTGGATCGTTCCCGCGAATCCCGCGACGCCTTTCTGGCCGCTCAGGCCAGCCACGAGCTCACCCCCGGCGAGCGCGTGCGCGCCTTCAGGCTGATGGAGCTGGAGCGCCACGCCATGCTCATGTACACCAGTTGCGGCTGGTTCTTCGACGAGATTTCCGGGATCGAGACGGTCCAGGTCATCGCCTACGCCAGCCGCGTCCTGCAACTCGCTGCGGAGCTCTTCGGCGACCGCGCTGCCGGCCTCGAAGACGAGTTCGTCCGCCGCCTTGCCGCCGCCAAAAGCAACGTCCCCGAGCAGCAGGACGGCGCCGCCGTGTACAACCGCTACGTCCGCCGCATGGCGGTGGGTCTCGAGCAGGTGGCGGCTCACTACGCCATCAGCTCTATCTTCACCAGCTATCCCGACGAGGCCGAGCTCTTCTGCTACACCGTCCGCCGCCAGACGTACGAAGCGGTCTCTTCCGGCCGTGTCCGCCTCGTGATGGGCCAGGCGCAGGTCTCGTCCAGAATCACCGAGGCTTCTGAAACCGTGGCCTTCGCCGTTCTCCACTTTGGCGACCAGAACATCACCGCCGTCGTGAAGCCCTGGAACGCGGACGAAACCGCCGCGTGGAATCAGTTCGTCGCCGACGCGAAGGACGCGGTCAGTCGCGCCGACTTCCCCGGCGTCGTCCGCTGCTTTGATCGCGAGTTCGGCCCGCAGGCTTACTCCATCCGCTCGCTCTTCCGCGACGAGCAGAAGCGCATCCTCGACATCCTCCTCACCAGCACCATTGGCGACGTCGAAACGAGCCTCTCCAGCATCTACGAGAACCAGGCGTCTCTCCTGCACTTCCTCAGCCAGAGCGGACTGCCGCAGCCGCCGGCGCTCACCCTCGCCGCCACCTTCGCCATCAATGCCGGGCTGAAGCGCGCGCTCGAAAGCGAACCCATCGATGCGGTGCAGGCGCGCATCTGGCTGAATCTGGCCCAGTCGGACCAGGTTGCGCTCGACAAGCCCGCGCTCGGCTATCTCGTCGACCAGCGCATGAAGCGCGCCATGCTCGACCTCCACGAGAGCCCGGAAGACGCTCCACTGGACAACGCGCTGCTCATCGCCCGCACCATCTCCGAGCTGCCCTTCGATCTGAACCTCTGGCAGGCCCAGAACCTCTGGTACGACACCTTCCGCAGCGTGCGGGAGAACCCTCCGTCCGCCGAGTGGCTGGAGAAGCTGAAGGAACTGGGCCGGCTGATGCACATCTCGGTCGAGGACATCGTGGCCGAGGAGACGAACGGCAACGGCCACAGTCAGGAAGCCGCCGCCGTGGCGGAGGAATCCGTGCGCAAATCAGCCTGACCGCGAGCGTGCCGCCTAAGTTTCGCCTTGCTGGCCGGAGCCTTTGGTTGACTAACTGCAGGCTTCGCACTCGCCGAATGAGAATCCGGACCTTGCATGATTCAGGCAAAACGAGCCGGGTCAGGCCACAACTCGAGAATACAATCCTGCTCTGTCATCCTGAGCGGGTGAGTTGATTTTTAGAAACTGCTGATTTATCGAGAGATAAATAGCTTGTTTTTGGCTGTGTAGGAACTGTGCAGGCGATTTCTTGATTTCTGTGCATTTCTCGACCGCGAGACACCATTCTACAAGGACGCTTCATAGTTTAGAGGCTATGTCCTAAGCCCATGCCGTGCTCAATGACCGGCGCGATTTCCTGCTGCGGCGGCTTGATGGCTTGCTCCTGCTTTATCGCTGGTGTGTGGGCGCTTTCGTGGGATACGTCGTGCCCTAATGCTTGCGGCAGTTTCGCGCGGTCGTTGGTGTATACCTGCGCGTCTTCGGCTCCACGCGAGACGGCAACGTATGCCATGCGGCTGTTAAGCAGGTCTTTCGCGGCCAACTCGGTATCGACGTGAATCAAGACGCGCTCGGCAGTCTGTCCCTGGCTGGAATGGCTCGTCACCGCATAGCCGTGATCGAGATGCGGATGCTCGCGTGGATCGAGTTGCACGTCGCGTCCTCCATCCATCTTGAGAGACAGCCGCCCGTCCTGGCCGATGGCTTCGACCGTCCCTAATTCGCGGTTGGCAACCTTCAAGTCGTTGGCTGGCGCGGTGAATTGGATGCGGTCGCCTACGGCGAAGCTGCGCGGTTCCTCGCGGTAAACAGAAACGCCCTGCTGCCTGCGTGGATCATAGGTCAGCTCGGAGCCATCTGCCCGCACCACTGTCAACAGGTTCTTGTCAGCGTCAACGCTCTTGACCCGCGCATATTCCCCACGCTCCATGCCCGTCTCTTTCGATGCGCGGGCATATCGCACTACATCGTTGAACTCGTACCGCGCGGCCCATGT
>JASHRH010000179.1 GCA_030037475.1 Acidobacteriaceae bacterium | reverse complement strand
GCAGGGCGGCCATGAGTCCCGCCAGGGCCAGCCCGCACCACGAGCCCAACATCGCAGCAACGGCTGGATACATCAGGATCATTCCGGCATACATCGGATGGCGCACGATACGGTAGGGGCCGGTGCGCACGACCTGCTGACCGCGGTCCGTCTGAATGCGCACAGTCGACTCCGCCCAGGGATTGACAACCAGGGTCCATGTCATGAAGGAGACGGCCGCGGCAAACAACGCCAGCCCGAGGAAAAGCGTCCACAGCGGCATGGACGACCAGCGAAAGCGCACGGAGTCGAGCCCGGCGATCGCGGGTTGCAACATCGTCAGAGGGAGGTAGATCGGCAGAATGATCCTGTCGAAGAGCTTCGTGTCGCTGTGCCGCCACCGGCCGCGCGCGGGAAACAGGCTGGGATTCAGGCGCCAGATCACCATACCAAAGGCCAGCATTCCGGTCGCATAAGACCCGGCACAGATCCAGCCACGAGTCCAGTGGATGGTGCCTGCGAAAGCGAAGAGCAGCGCGATCCAGGACGCCATAAAAACGAGCCCGATCAAGACCCGGCGCAGGCCGTACTTCTCATTCCGGGAGCGGTTGCGCGCCGACGAGTTGGCGAGGGCTTCAGTCATAACTCCCTCCTGGCGCCGGGCGGAGCGGGCGCAACCGGCAATTTTGGGTTTAGCCGGAATTGCCGGCCGGTGTCAGTGACTGAAGTCACCCAGGGAGGAGCGGACGGCCAACGGTTCCCATTTTGCGTGGCCAGACCGCAGGCAGGGCAAAGCCTCGCCAGTCCGAACCAGCCCGCGCGGAGTTACCAAAGTGGAAGGCTCCGACCTTGCCGGGAGCAGAGGGGAAGCCTATACTCGGTCCGTTTGGCCTGGGAGCCGACTTTCGCCCCAGCGAACCGGCATACCCGGGAAAAAGCATCCAAAGGCGGTGGAGAATCCCCAATGGCAACGATGACCCTCGAGCAGGAAATCAATCCCTGGGAAGCCCAGGCGGCACGATTCGATTTTGCGGCGCGCAAACTGAATCTGGATGAAGGACTGTGGCGCGTTCTGCGCTACCCCTCGCGCGAGATCATCGTGCACTTTCCGGTGGGGATGGATGACGGCCGAATCGAGATGTTTACCGGCTATCGGGTGCTGCACTCGCAGGCGCGCGGGCCAGGGAAGGGCGGCATCCGCTATGCGCCGGACGTGACTCTGGACGAGGTGCGGGCGCTGGCCAGCTGGATGACCTGGAAGTGCGCCGTGGTGAACATTCCTTTCGGCGGCGCGAAGGGCGGCGTGATCTGCGACCCGAAGAAGATGTCGCAGGGCGAGCTGGAGCGCATGACCCGCCGCTATACGGCGGAGATTATCGAGTTCCTGGGACCGGAAAAGGACGTGCCGGCGCCCGATGTGAACACCAACGAGCAGACCATGGCCTGGATCATGGACACCTACTCGATGCATGTGCGCCAGACAGTGACTTCCGTGGTGACGGGCAAGCCGCTGAACATTGGCGGCTCGCGCGGCCGGCGCGAAGCGACGGGGCGCGGCATTGCCCTGGTCTGCGACGAGGCGCTGAAGTATCTGCATATCCAGCGCGATGGCTGCCGGGTCATTATTCAGGGATTCGGCAACGTCGGCTCGAATGCCGCGCGGCTGATGCAGGAGCGCGGCTACAAAATCATCGGCATCGGCGAGTGGGATGGCGGGCTGTTCAATCCCAGCGGCATCGACATCGGCGCGCTGCAGGAGCACCGACTGCGCAACGGATCGGTGCTGGGCTTCCGCGGCGCGGAGCCCATGCCGACGGCGGAACTGCTGACCACCGAGTGCGAGATTCTGATTCCTGCGGCAACGGAAAACGTGATCACCAGCCGGAATGCCGAGCAGATCCGGACACGCATTCTGTGCGAAGGCGCGAACGGGCCGACCACCGCGGTGGCCGACGAAATTCTGGCCGAGAAGAAGGTCTTCATCATTCCCGACATCCTGGCCAATTCCGGCGGCGTCACCGCTTCGTACTTCGAGTGGGTGCAGGATCGCCAGGGTTACTTCTGGAAAGAATCCGACGTCAACGAGCGCATGGAGCACATTCTGGCCGAGAGCTTCGACGACGTGACGCGGTATTCCGAGGCGCACGCCGTGAACAACAGGATCGCGGCTTACATGCTGGCCATCGACCGGGTGGCGTTCACGATCAGGCAGCGCGGGATCTACGCATAGGGGTCGCGGATTCAGCAGAGAAGTCTCTGTTGCAACGCGCCTGTGACTGATACACTCAGGCTTCCCCAACCTTCGCGGAGGGCCTGACTTGTCCACTACACAGCGGATTCGGCCGTCGAAGCCGCAGGAATTTCAGCCATTCGTGCCGCCGGGAGAATCGCGACCGGAGCTGACGTTCCGCGCGATTCTGCTGGGATGCATCTTCGGTCTGCTGTTTGGGGCGGTCACCGTCTATGTCGGCCTCGAAGCCGGACTGACGGTGGCGGCGTCCATCCCGATTGCGGTGCTCTCCATCAGCGTGCTGCGGGCGCTGGGCCGCGCATCGATCCTCGAAAATAACATCGTCCAGACCACCGGCAACGCCGGGCAGTCCATCGCCGCCGGCGTGATCTTCACGCTGCCGGCGCTCATCTTTCTGGGCTTCGACCTCGAATACTTCCGCATCTTTGTGCTGGCCATGCTGGGGGGCTGGCTGGGTCTGCTGTTCATGATCCCGCTGCGCCGGCAGCTCATCGTCGAAGAGCACGGAAACCTCACCTATCCCGAGGGTACGGCCTGCGCCGATGTGCTGCTGGCCGGCGAACACGGCGGGTCGTTTGCGAGCCGGGTGTTTCTCGGGCTTGGTCTGGGCGGAATTTATACCCTCTTCCAGAACAGCAACATCTTCGGCGCCTGGCCCGACCAGCCCGATTATCAGCCCGACTGGGGACGTCAGCACATCATGAAGGGCGCCTCGCTGCGCGTGGACGCCGTGCCGGAATACCTGGGCGTGGGCTATATCATCGGCTCCCGCGTAGCCGGGACGATGTTTGCCGGCGGCGTTGTCTCCTGGCTGGTCATTATGCCGGCCATTGTCTTCTTCGGCGCGCATCTGCCGGGAGCGCTGTATCCGGCCACGAAGCCGGTCACGCAGATGTCGCCGGACGATCTTTGGTCGGCCTACATTCGCCCGATGGGCGCGGGCGCCGTGGCCGCCTCGGGGCTGATTACCCTCCTTCGCACTGTCCCGACCATCGTGGGCGCGCTCAAAGCCGGTCTCGGCAACCTGCGCCGGAAGGCAGGTGCAGCCAGCGCCGATCTGCGGACGCAGCGGGACATTCCCATGTGGGTGGTGGTCGCTGGCAGCGTGGGGCTGGTTATCCTGATGTGGATATTCCTCACCTTCAAACCGGTGCCGGGCGCGCAGACCGGCATGATCGCGAACCTGGCGGCCTCGCTGCTGATCGTGCTCTTCGGATTCCTGTTTGTGACCGTGTCGTCGCGGATTGTGGGGCTGATTGGCAGCTCGGCGAACCCCATCAGCGGCATGACCATCGCCACGCTGATGGCAACGGCCGCGGTTTTTCTGGTGAAGGGCTGGACGGCTCCGGCTTATGGCGCGCTGGCCATTACCGTGGGCGGCGTGGTCTGCATCGCGTCCGCCAACGCCGGCGACACGTCGCAGGATCTGAAAACCGGCTTCCTGGTGGGCGGCACGCCCTGGAAGCAGCAGGTGGCGCTGATGATCGGCGTCTGCATCTCGACCTTCGCTGTGGGCGTGACGCTGAACGCGATGAACCGCGGCTTCGAGTCATTCCAGGCCATGTCGCAGCCGTGGACGATCTCCGCGGCGCACGATGGCGTGCAGGTGCAGGGCCGCTTCACACGCAAAGAAATCCATGTCGTGCTGCCCAACAAGGCCGCGGAGACCGAGGCCGGCAGCCAGTACGTTCTGCTGAACGCCATCGGGTCGCACGAACTGGCCGATGGCAAATATCTCTACAACCCGGCGACCGGCAAAATCGAAGTGCAGTGGATCGAGGGCATCGGCAGCGAGCGCGCCGCGGCGCCGCAGGCGCGCCTGATGGCCACCGTGATCAATGGCATCCTGCGGCAGCAACTGTCCTGGGGGCTGGTGCTGCTCGGCGTCTTCCTGGTCATCGCGATTGAGCTGATGGGCATCCGTTCGCTCACCTTCGCGGTGGGGTCGTACCTGTCGATCGCGACCACGCTGGCGATTTTTGTCGGCGGCATGATGCGATGGATGGTGGATCGCGCGCGGGAAAGGGCCGGCGAGGCCGAGGAGGCCGAGAGCGAGATCAGCCCAGGCTCCCTGTACGCCAGCGGCTTCATCGCGGCGGGTGGCATTGTGGGCCTGATGGGCGTCGGACTCAAGCTGATCGAGCCGTTCGGAGAGAACATCCTGAACATTCCGCACACGTTCCTGTACAACCAGGGAGTCTCCGTCGGCATGTTCGCCCTGCTGGCATATTCGCTGTATTACTTTGCGCGGAAGCCGCTGGGAAATTCCCGGAAACACAGCGGCCCCGTGGAGCCGTGAGCGCGCAGCGCAGATTCCGCGGAGTTCTGGAGCACGACGGCACCCGCCTGAACTGGACCATTGTGCGCGTGCCCTTCGATCCGGCCAAAGCCTGGCCGAAGCGGCAGGGGCTGCGCGTGCGCGGATCCATCAACGGCTTCTCCTTTCGCACCTCGCTGTTCCACAGCGAGCGGCACGGCTATTTGCTGCTGGTGAACAAGACCATGCAGCGCGGCGGCGGCGTGGCGCGGGGCAGCGTTGCGGAAATCGTGCTGGAGCCGGATCTGGAAGAGCGCCCGGTCGCGACGCCCCCGGAACTGGAGAAGCTGCTGCGCGAGGATCCGGCGCTGCGGAAATGGCACGGGCAGCTCAGCCCGTCCATCCGAAAGTGGTTTGCCGACTGGATCGCGCACTCGAAGAACGCCGCGACGAGGATGGAACGCGCCGAGCTGACGGCGGAGCGCATGCTGCTGGCCATGGAGGGAGAACGGCAGACGCCGCCCATTCTCGAGGCGGCGTTCCAGCGGCAACCGAAGGCCCGCGAGGGCTGGGCCGCGATGACCCCGATCCAGCGCCGAGGCCACCTGCTCGGGATCTTCTACTACCAGAGCCCCGAGTCGCGGCAGAAGCGGGCGCAGCAGGCCGTGGCGCAGGCGCTGCGGATCGCAGGCAGGGAAGGCGGGACAGCCGCAAAAACCCGGATCGGCGCAGGCGCAGGGCGACGGACCAGAAAAGCCGTACCGGGCCGAAGAGAATCCGGAAAGGGCAACGCTGGTCTCGCTGACTAATGCCGCAAAAGGAAAAGCCCCGGATTCCGGGGCTTTTCAGGAGGAAGCAGCGGCGGATCAGTTTCTGCTGACCACCGGATTCTTGGCCAGCACCTTTTCCACCACACCTTCGATGTCCTGTAGAAAAAAGCCGTTGGCTGGCTGAACTGCGGTCACCACCTGGGGCAACTGGCCCAAACCGTTCGCCAGGCCATTCCAGCGCGCCAGCGTGGAGCCTGGCGCCAGAACCACCATGGCGCGCTCCGCCTCGGGCTCAGGCAGCAGGAAGTAGACGGTCCAGGTAAGCAGAACAACGGTCGTGGCAA
>JASHRH010000178.1 GCA_030037475.1 Acidobacteriaceae bacterium | reverse complement strand
GTATCGGCAAACGCCTGAGTTTTGGCGGCCTGCGGGCTCAGATCGCCGGAGAGGTGCAGGGGATTACCGAGAACGATGGCGGAGCAGTCGAATTTGCGCAGCAGACGGCCGAGGGACTTGAGATCTTGGCGGAGGTTTTTACGGGCGAGGGTAAGTACCGGCTGAGCGGTGAGGCCCATTTCGTCGGAGACGGCGATGCCGATGCGGCGAGCGCCGAAATCGAGGCCGAGAAGACGCGGAGGCATGGCCTCATGGTAGCGCGAGCGAAAGAGAAAGCCCGCATCTTACAATCAGTTAAGGAATCAAAGGGAAAAGGTCTCGGAATTTGTTGCGACGCTTCTTCTTTGTGGTACTTCTGGTGGCCCTGGTGGCTGCGGGTGCCGTTACGTATGCGCTGCTGGTTCCGCAAGGACCGCAGACGCCGGCCTTTGTGGAGATCGTTCCGGGCACATCCACGTCGAGGATTGCCGGTGAACTGAAGGAGCATGGCCTGATCCGCAGCCGGTATGTCTTTGTGGCGCTGGCGCTGGCGCAGGGAAGGACGCTGAAGGCGGGGGAGTATCGCTTTGACCATCCTGCGCGGATGGAGGAGGTCTGGAGCCGGCTGGAGCGCGGTGATGTCTACACGCTGACAGTGACGATCCCGGAGGGCTCGAACATTTTCGACATTGGGGCGCGGGTGGAAGCGGCGCGGCTGGGATCGAAGGAAGCCTTTCTGGAAGCGACGAAGCAGGATACGGACCTGGTGGCGGATCTGGATCCCAAAGCGCCTAGTCTCGAGGGGTATCTGTTTCCGGATACGTACCGCTTCGACCCGCATGCGACGCCGCGGGAGGTGCTGGCGGCCATGGTGAAGCAGTTTCGGCAGTCGGCTGCGTCGATTGGGCTGACGTCGGACTATCACAGAGTGGTGACGCTGGCTTCGCTGGTGGAGAAGGAAACGCCCATCGAATCGGAGCGGCCGCTGGTGGCAAGCGTATTTGCGAATCGACTGAGCAGGCAGATGCCACTGATGACGGACCCGTCGGTGATCTATGCGGCGCTGTTGCAGGGAAGATACCGGGGAACGATTTACGAATCGGATCTGGAGTCGGCCTCGTCGTATAACACGTATCAGCACACTGGCTTGCCTCCGGGACCGATCTGCAATCCGGGCGTGCAGTCGCTGGAAGCGGCCGTGCACCCTGCGCAAACGGATTATCTGTATTTCGTTGCGGCGAGCGCGGATCCTTCCGGGAGGTCGCGTTTTTCCGCGACACTGGAAGGGCACAGGAAAGACGTGCAGGCATACCGGCGCGCGCTGCGGCAGGCGGCGCGCAACAACCGCAACAGCGAGGAGCAGCCATAACTCCTCGCGAATTGACAGGCTGGGTGCGAAATTGAACGACTGGCGGCGAATCCGAAGGAGAGTTTCACTGGCGCTGATGCTGGGACTGCCGGCGCTGAGCGGATGCCTTTGGCATACCCGGCGGGTGCCCAGGGCAAAGATGCCGGTGAATGTGCTGACAGCGACGCCACAGCAACTGGTGCAGGTTATCGACCAGCAGTATGACGCGATCAGCGCGATGTTTGCGGAGGTCACCTTCACGGCCACCGAAGGTGGATCGCTGAAGGGCAGCGAGAAGACGATTACTCCTTTCAGCGGCGTCATCATTCTGAGCAAGCCCGAATCTCTGCGCGTGATCGGATTCCTGCCGGTCGTGCACACGGATGCCTTTGACATGGCCAGCGACGGCAGCACGTTCAAGCTCTGGATTCCGCCGAAGAATGAGGCCATTGAGGGAACCAACACAGTGACGCAGGAATCGTCGAACGCGTTCGAGAACATGCGTCCGTACATGTTTTTCGATTCGCTGCTGATTCCGAAGATCGGGCCGGGCGATTTGATGACGGTGACCGGAGACAGCAATACTGTTGTCGATCCGAAGACGAAGAAGCTGGTGATCGAACCGGAATATCTGCTGACGGTGGAAAGCCGGCAGGGCAACAGCAGCCTGCTGCTGGTGCACCGGGTGATCCATTTCAGCCGCATTAATCTGCGGCCGTCGGAAGAGGATATCTACGACCAGAATGGACAGATTCAGACGCAGGCGCTGTACGGACCGCTTCAGGCCTATGGAACAGAATTGTTTCCGGGCACCATCACGCTTCGCTGGCCTCTGGAACAGCAGCAGATTCTGATCACAATCGAGAAGCTCAAGGTCAACCCGCCGGTAAACAACGATACGTTCAGGCTGAAGATACCCGGGAGCGCGGATGTGCGGGTATTGCACTAAGCACGCACAATTCGCCTTCTTCAGGATGGCGCAAAGGAGCTATCGTAATCGGCAGCAGATCAGCGGTACCATTGCGAAAGACTATGAAATAAGGCGGTTGGCGGTTTGATGGACTGGAGAACCCTGCCGGATCTGAGCGCTGTGGCGCTGCTGACCTGTGCTTTCGGGTCGGTAGCACGGCGCGGCCTGACTCCGGGAGCCCGTGTCTGGCTAATCGGATGGTTAACAATCGCCCTCCACTTCGCGGCCTTCCTGTTCGATTCCGCGCCGGGAAGCTGGGGAACCCTGGCCACTATGATCGGCCTGGACGCGCTGGCGTGGGGCGGCATCCTGTTCATGTGGGCCTGCGTTCCCTACCGGAACCGGATCACCAGCCAGTGGATGCTGGTGGCGCTGCTGGGAGCCAATACGCTGTACATCAGCCTCTTGGCGACTGTTTCCACAGTCTGGGCGCTGCGAACGGCGGCGATCCTGATCGGCGCGGTGCCGCTGATGGTCGCTCTGCTCGCTCTGCGTCGCGGATTCAGTCATCCTTTGCGGTGGACGCTGGTGATCCTGAACGGGGTCCTGATGGTGTTCCTGCTGACGGTTCAGTTACGATCGCCCAATGGGCAGGATCTGGCCCTGAATGCCGTCATCTTCAGCATTTACTTCGGTTGCTGCATTCATTTCTGGTACGCCTACCGCCGACCGACGGCGGGGTCGTTCGTGACGATAGCGGGCTTCGCGGCCTGGGCTGCGGTCTTTGTGATCAGCCCAATCATGGAAGCGTATCTTCCCAGGATGCACGTGCAGAGCGAGGTGTGGAACTTGCCCAAGTATGTTGTGGCGGTCGGCATGATCCTGCTGCTGCTGGAGAATCAGATCGAGCACAACAAGTATCTGGCGCTGCATGACGAGCTGACGGGCCTGCCCAACCGCCGGCTCTTCCACGATCGCATGACGGTGGCACTGGGGCGCGCACAGAGGAGCGGCACGCGCGCTGCGCTGTTGCTGATCGACCTGGACCACTTCAAGAAGGTGAATGACACAGTTGGGCACCATGTTGGGGACCTGCTGCTGCAGCGGGTGAGCAGACTTTTTCTGGCACGAGTGCGCCGCTCCGATACCGTGGCCCGGACGGGCGGGGACGAGTTCTGCATCATCCTGGAAGAGCCCACCAGTCGCGCCGATGCGGAGCGGGTGGGAGAGACACTGATGCGTCTGCTGGAGGAACCCCTCGAGGTGGAGAATCACACCGTGGTGGTCGGAGCCAGCGTGGGCATTGCGGTTTACCCCGAAGATGCGGATACGGCTGAGACGCTGCGCATTGCCGCGGATCGGAGCATGTACGCATTTAAGCATGTTTCCAGGGGCCGGACGGCGCCGGAATTTCCCTCCGCTCCGCGGATCGCAGAGCGCACGCCGCTCGGATGAGTCAGAACGGGCGGTCGGTGTACAGCGTCTTGTCGGAAAGCTCCTGAACTTCATAGAGTCGGTTGTCCAGCAGCTTCTCCACATGAGTGTGGAACTTGTGCGGGACGAAGAGGAAGTGGCGCTGGCCTGTGCCCCAGAGCTGGAGCAAATCCTGGTCACTGAGGAAGATGTGCGGCGCGTCGGGGTAGCAGGATCCCCAGATCATTGAGGAGCCGAAGAGTTCGCCGTGATCTTCCTGGCCTGGCTGGAAATACCAGGTGTTTCCGTGCACCAGCAGCGCGGGGCGATGCGTGTAGAAGATGATCGAGGAGGCTTCGGACTGATCTCCGTAGATCATGAACTGGGCGTCGGCGTTGCCAGGTTCGGCTGTGATGCGGTTGATGGTTTCGGCCATCGCTTTCGAGGAGAGCATCGGCTGAAAACGGGCCAGGGCCATATGCGCGGCAATGAGGATCAGCGACATCGTGAGAGCGACGGTGACGGTGGACTCGACGGCATGTCCGCGACGGCGCAGAAGCCACGCGGCCAACGGTCCCAGCAGGAACGTGACGGCGGCAATCGCGGCGGGCAGGCGCAGAGCGGCGAAGGCTTTGCCGGTGATGTCGAAGAAGTGGGACAGCGAGAGCGTATAGCCACCCACGTCGCGATGCGCCATCAGCGTGCCAATGTCGGCGATATAAGGCAAATACCGCGACTCCCACAGCCCATAAGAGAGCGCGGCAGCGGCGAACAGGCCCAGGACTACGAAAGTGATGTGAGCCGCATTCAGCCAGCGGGAGGCGGATCGACTGGCATCAGGTGATTCCTCCTCGAAGATCGCAAGGCCGCCGGCAATCAGCATCAGCACGGCCGGGTAGATCGGCCACGTGTAATACTCCTGATTCGTTGAGATAGAGAAAAACACGACGATGAAGCCGGCATAGAGGGCCAGCAGCAGGCTGGTGCGGGCGCGGAAGCGGAGACGGCCGGCGAGCGTAGACGATTCGGAGGCGTGCAGTTTCGGATCGAGGAATTGAAGAGTGGTAGTTGAATCGTAGCGCAGGTCGGCGAGGAAGAGGCGGCGATTGCGCCACGCGCGGCGGATGGCGATGGGCAGGAAAAGGCTCCAGGGAAAAATCCAGATGAGCTGGCCAAGCCAGAAGACAAACCAGGGCTGGCGATTGTAATCGTCGGGGTAGCGCTTGCCGAGGAAGCGGAGGAAGTGTTCGTTAATGAAGTAGAAGTAGAAGAATCCGTGGACATTACCGGAATGGGGAATGTTGCCAACCGGGTGGCCATGGTCTGGATTGGCGAGGCCGCAGAGAATGTGCCAGGGCGCGCCAATGGCGAGGAAAACGAGCAGGCCGGTGAAGAGGCGGAACTCGCGCCAGCGCCGCCATTCGCCAGTGATGGCGAGGTAAGGAACCAGCGCGGCAACAAAGAAAACGGGAGCGATGAGGCCCTTGGCGAGCAGCGCCAGAGCCACCGATGCATATGCGATGTAAAGGCGCAGCGGTTTTCGGTCTTCGAGACCGGTAAGAAAGCACCAGAGAGCGAGGATTTCAAAAAAGGTGAGGATCGATTCCGGAATGAAGAACCGCGTGAAGAGGAAGACACCCACCGAAGTGAACATGCCAAGGGCCGCATAAAATGCAGCGCGATCGCCCCAGGCGCGGCGTGCCCAGAACCAGGCGAGGACAGTGCAGCCCAGCACTCCGAGCGACATGGGTAGATGGGTGGCAAAGACGTTTTCGCCGAAGATGCGGTAGTCGACAGCAACCATCCAGTAGGGCAGTGGTGGCTTTTCAAGGTAGCGAATGCCGTCGACGTACATCGTGACCCAGTCGCCACTGGAGAGGATATGCTGGGCGGCCTGGGCGTGCGAGGCGTCGGCGTCGTCGAGCAGGGCGGGCGAAAACAGCGCAGCAAAGTAAACGGCGGTGAAAACGAGAAGCAGCAGCGTCCAGGCCTTGCGAGGCGTGGAGAAAAGCGCAGGCTGCGAGGATGCCGCCGGCTCCGGCGGGGGGCGGCGGAGAGTTATTTGTCCAGGGCCAGGCACCGAGTTCAGAATAACAGTCAGCGGCGCGGGCGAGCGCCGGACGAGAGTATGCGCGATGTGCAACAAATACGGGAGCTGGCTGCGGCGCTGAGAGAAAACCTGGTGAAATGCGCCCGTGATCCAGACGTGGATCCGGTGCACGACACGCGGACAGGAACGCGGCGGCTGCAGGCGACCATCGAGAATCTGGTGCGCGAGCTTCCTGAAGGCAGAGCCGGCGCGACGGCGCGAGAGGCGGCCGCGGCGACGATGCAGATGCTGAAGAGGATTCGACGGGCGGCCGGACCGGTGCGGGATCTGGATGTGCATCGCAAATTGCTGAACAAGCTGACGAAGCGAGCCATCGACCTACGACCCCAGCGAGCCAGCTCGCCGGAGTGCGTGCGCAGGCGTCCGGAGGATCTGCCGGTTACGGAATCAATTGCCGGAGGCGGCGTGCTGGAAACGCCCCAGGCTGGGATAAGGACGGCGCTTCTGGAACAGCAGGCGGACGATCTGGATGCATGGCTGAAACATCGGCGCGATGAGCTGGCTCAGGAGTTGCAGGCGAAGGCTGCCGCTTCTCTGCCACGGCTGGACAAGCGCGTCGCGGCGCTGGAGGCAGCACTGCGGACGAGGGGAGTGCGGCGCAGGAAAGAGAAACCGCCTGCGGTAGTGGCGCTGGAGAGCTTTGCGCGCCTGGCGACGGAAATGCAGGCGCTGCACGCGGAGAATCTGCACGATTTTCGCAAGGGAGCAAAGAAAGCCCGGTACGTGGCGGAACTGGCGGCCAGCGGCGACCAGGAAGCGAAGCGTGTGGGCAACACGCTGAAGCGCGTGCAGGATGAAATCGGGGACTGGCACGAT
This sequence comes from Acidobacteriaceae bacterium, assembly GCA_030037475.1. GTDB lineage: Bacteria > Acidobacteriota > Terriglobia > Terriglobales > Acidobacteriaceae > Palsa-343. Next base: position 1,330 of record JASHRH010000178.1, on the reverse strand, counting down.
TGGCTTGTGCTGGCCGAGGAGGCACATGCGGCACTGGGCGATGGCGCGGCGGAACTGACCGAGCTGATTGAGGTGGAACGCAATCGACATTTTGTCGCCGCGATGAAAACGGCCAACAGGCTGCGGGGACAGTTAGTGGGAGAATGGCTGGCGGTCGGACGACGTCCGGCAGCACGGGCGAGGAGTATGTCACCGCAGCGGGTGCCGAGTTACATGCGGCGCGCAACAGCGTAGTTCCGTCATGTATGGTGCTGAGTGAATCTGTGGAGAGGGTGGTTATCGGCTGAAGATGCGGACCTACGCAGCCATTGATATCGGGTCGAATTCCTGCCGACTGAAGATCGGCCGGGTGGTGCAGCACCGGCTGCACACCGTACATGAGGATCGCGAGGTCACGCGACTGGGCGCGAGTGTCTTTGCGTCGGGCATTGTCTCGCCGGAGGCGATGGCGACGACGCTGAAGACGCTGAAGCGCTTCAATCGGGCGGTGCAGACGCATGGAACGGACAGGGTGCGCGTGGTGGCCACGTCCGCGATGCGCGATGCGCGCAACTCCCGGGCATTTCTGGCGTGGGTGCGCGACGAAACCGGGTGGGACGTGGAGATCATCTCCGGGCTCGAAGAAGCGCGGCTGATCCATCGCGGGGTGGTGGAGAACGAGCCGGGGGCGGGCGGGCGGTGCCTGCTGGTGGATCTTGGCGGCGGCAGCTGCGAAATCACGCTGTCGGAGCACAAGCGGATTCGAGAGACGATCAGTCTGCCCCTGGGTGCGGTGCGGCTGACGCAGGATTTTCTGCGCAGCGACGCACCGGGGAAGCAGGGCATCGCGCGTCTGCAGCAGTTCATCTCACGCGAGCTGCGGCGGGCGCGGCGGCGGGTGGACGCGACGGGCGTGCGGCTGACGATTGCGACCTCTGGCACGGCGGCGGCGCTGGCGGACGCAAGCCGCGCGATGGGCAAGGGCAAAAGTCGAGATGCACATGCTCAGGCTCCGGCGGCGATGGTGCGGCGGCTGGCGAGAAAGCTGACAAAGATGAAGAATGCCGAGCGGGCAATGGTGCCGGGGATTGGGCCGCGACGCTCGGAGATCATTGTGGCCGGGGCGCATGTGTATGCCGATCTGCTCGAGTGCTTCGGACTGCCGGGCTTCCGGTATTCGCCGCTGGGATTGCGCGACGGAATGCTGGCGCAGATGTTGGCGGAGCAGGATCCGCGGGCGTCACTGCATCGGGAATTCGAGCGGGAACGCTGGCAGGCGGTCGAGGAGGCGTGCCGGCGATACGGCATCGATCCGCGGCAGGCGGAGCCGGTGCGGCAGCACGCGGCGCAG
>JASHRH010000177.1 GCA_030037475.1 Acidobacteriaceae bacterium | reverse complement strand
CACCAGGATGTCGATCTTTCCGAAGGCCGCGACCATCTCCGCGCGCAGATTCTCAAGCGACGCGCGATCCAGCACGTCGGCGCAGACCTCCAGTGTTCGGCTGCCTCGTTCGCGAATCTCCGCCGCGACATCCGCTACTTCCTGGATTCTGCGCGCGCTGGCTACTACGTCCGCTCCGGACTCCGCCAGCCCCAGAGCGATCGCCCGCCCAATGCCGGAGGTCCCTCCCATCACAAGCGCTGCGCGCCCGCTCAGATCGAAACGTCCCTTCGGCGGCTGCTCTCCATATTTTGTTGTGTACACGAACTAATTCTACAGCAAACGATGAAGCTATGCACTGGCCGGTATTTGCAGCCTCTGTCGTTTCCGGGCCGGATTTGATTCGCATTTAGCGATTCGCGCTTTCCAGAATGGCCGGAATGTAGAAGTGGAAGAAGCGGTCCGAATCGGAGAGAAGGCACACATCGGCATTCGGCGCGCCCGCGGTGACGCGTGTATAGCCACGGTGATCCACCACGATATGCATGGGGCGCGTGGGACAAAGACTGGGCTCGATGACCGCCGCAACAGCCATAGCATCGAACAGGGTCGGGGTGGGGTTATCTGTCGAATACGACCACTCCGCATACAGCGCATTGAGCATGTCGGTAATCGGCGTGTCCCGGCTGAACAGCGTTGTCCGCAACACCTCGTCGAGCTTCAGTTGCGTGGAATCGAGCGGCAGCATCTCGATGGGCACGCCGGAAGTGAAGAGAGCCTGCGAAGCGGGAACATCCGAGGCGACGTTATATTCCGGATCAGGACCGTGGTTGGGCGCGTAGCCCAGATCGCCGTAGCCGCGCCGAATTGAGCCGCCCATCAGCACAATGCGCTTCAGCTCGTGAAATTCCGCGGGATCCTGCTCGAGAAGCGCCGCCACATTGCTGTACGGCGCAATCGCAATCAGAGTGATCTGTCCCGGATTCCGCTGGATCAGGTTGCGCATAAAGTCGATGGCGTTCGGGAACCCGCCAGCGGGCACGGGCCACGCTTCTGCCCATCGCTCCTGCGTAAAGGCTGCTGTGTCGTGAGTCCTTGGCCCCATGGCCACGGGGATGCCACCATGACCGGTCTGGATGAGAAACCGGCGCGCCAGTCGCGCCCGCAATTCCGTGTCGCCCCACGCCGTCGTCACGCCCAGTACCTGCAGCTTCGGGCTGGAAACGGCGAGGGCCAGGGCAAATGCGTCGTCGATATCGTCGCCAATATCGGTGTCGATGATGACCTTTTCGCGCGTGTTTTGCTGCGCGTTTCCGCCGTCGCGTGCGGCGTGAGAGATCTGCGCAAGCGACAAACGACCTCCCGCGGCGCACAACACAACAACCGTCAAACCCAGTGTCCCGATCTTCCTTGCCCGCAAACCCATAGGGAGCTCCTCGTTGCAAGTCCGACGTGCTTAGCTCGGCAGTTTCGGATGCAGCTTCTCAAATCCAGTCGCCTGCCGATACGCCCGTGCCAGAGCGCATGCCTTCGCATCCTGATAGTGGCCGGCAAGAATGCGGTGCTCACCGGCGTGCCCGGACCGCTGCTCTGGTCGTCGATGGGGATGTCTGCTGACGGAACCGCAGCTCATGCGCAGGCCGTTGGGCACAAGGGCGGCGAGCTGTACAGCACCCGGGAGCGGCGTGGAGCCAGGGACGAACCGACCGCTGACAGCATGAAAGGTCTTGCGGTCCAAAGCCATGACAGACAGAGTAATCGCTGCCGGCGAGGAATCAAACCCAAATAAATACCGACGGCAAACTGAGCTCCAACCAGCGAGCGCGCCTCGACGGCCTGCTCCGGTGTCATATGCACTGGGCCTATGAACCACTCCGGTTTATACGCGCCGATGGGCAGCAGCGCCAGCCGGGATGGGAGCAAAGCGGCGGCTGACACACATCCAGGGCAAACCGCTCCGGTCACTCAGTCCGGCCGGCCCTCGCGAACAGCCAGCCCGCAGTTCCGATTACATCGATGCATGAAGCCTCTCAAATGCAGCCAGCGCGTCATGCAGCCGGTCGAAGATCCGCCCTGGAGGGATGATCTCAGACAGGTGATGCCGCTCGAAATCGGCCCTGGCATCCGTGGACATCCTCGCAAATCCCAGCGCGACATCCGCAATCGTTAATTGGCTGTTCAGCTCCGCGATCACCCGTGCTGCCGAGTAGTCGATGTCCGTCATTGCCTCGGCATCCACGATCACCCAGCGCACGCCCGAGCGGGCAGGGCCGGCAAGCGTCAGAATCTCCTCGGCAAAGCGATTCGCATTTGCGTAGAACAGCGCAGCTCCAAACCGATACAGAACCAAACCCGGCTCCGTTACCGCCCCTTGAGCCACGGGAAGCGCCTTCCAGGCGCCGCTGGCATCGAGCTGGATCACCCCGGTGGGTGGACGGTAGCTGTGCCGCACAATCCGCACCAGCGACAGGAGCATGGCCGCCAGAATTCCCTGCTCCACGCCCCATAGAACCACCACCAGAGTCGTGACCAGCGCCACGGCAAACTCGCCCGGGCTCTCCTGCCGCATTGCGATCATGCCGTGCACGTCGATCAGATGGATAGCCACCAGGAGCACCAGCACTCCCAGCACACACTGCGGCATGTATTGGAGAGACCTGGTCAGAAGCAGCAGTACGCAGGCCACCACCACCGCGGTGGCGATCTGCGCGATCTGACTTTGCCCTCCGGCGCTCTCCACCATCGCCGTCTGCGTGGGACTGCCGTTGACGACGAAGGTCCCGGTCAGAGCAGCCGCCGCATTCGCCGCCGAAAGCCCCACAAGGTCCTGGTTCTCGTTCAGCTTCTCGTGGTGGCGCAGCGCATACGCCCGCGCCGTGGCTGCGCTCTGCGTCACGATCATGATGGCGCACGATCCCGCGATCGGAATCAGCGGCGGAATCTCTCGCCAGGGCAACAGGTGCAAACCCAGGTGCGGCAGCCCTCCCAGCACGGGCCCGATGATGGCAATCCCATGCGCGGAGAAGTGCCAGATCGCGCTCGCGGCTGTTACTGCAATCACCGCCGCCAGCGGCCCTGGAATTCTCCGCGCAAATCGCCGCAACCCCAGAACCACAATCAGCACGCTGCAGGAAACCAGCAGCGTCGGAAGATGCAGAGTCGGCAGTTCCCGGAAAATCTCTCCCACCTGACCGATGGTTGTGCGTGCATGAACCGGTAATCCGATGGTTTCGCCGAGAACGGCGATCCCGACCTGAACCCCGACTCCGGTTAAAAAACCAATCAGCACGGTCTGGGAGAGGAAGTCGGCGATGAACCCCAATTTGAGCAGCCGGCCGAGCAGCAGAAACGCGCCCGTCAGCAGTGCGACCCATCCCGCGAGAATCACATAATGCGCGCTGGCCAGGGGCGCCAAACCCGCAAGCCCGCCGGCAAGAATCGCCGCAGTCGCCGAATCGGCCGCCACCACCAGATAGCGCGACGAGCCAAACGCCGCAAACGCCGCCAGCGGCAGCAACAGGGTATAGAGACCGGTGACCACCGGCATCCCGGCGATCCGCGTATACCCCAGCACCTGCGGAATGTTCATCGCAGCCAGGGCGATCCCGGCGCGTGCATCGCGCAGCGCTGCGCCTCGCCGAAAAGGTCGAATGCCCTCAAACAGGCTCACGGACTCGTGCTCCCTGGTCTCAGGTTGGACCCTCCAATCATACGGCCTGGCCCGCACGCACCCGAGAGCACGCCTTCAAGTCGCGGATGGCAGCCTCAGAAAGCTGTTGGTAAGGTACAGTCAGAACGATGCGCTCTGTGATGATGAGTCGCTGCTCGGCCAGTGCGAAGCATTGCCGCGTCTGAAAGCCGCGTTTATTTTCCGATGCAGAAGCTTGAAAAGATGCGGTTCAGCACGTCCTCCGTCGTGGTTTCGCCGGTCAGGCTGTCCAGTTGCCGCAGCGCGGCATAGAGGTGCAGCAGCAGCATCTCGTGGGGGATTTTCTTCTCGACAGCCTGCCCCGCCTCCTGCAGCGCCTCCAGCGCGTCGCTGACCGCCTCAAACTGACGCAGGCTGGTCAGGATGCCCTGTTCGCTCTCGCCCGCCGGGTTGCGGACCATCTCCGCCAGCGCATCGCGCAGCACTGGCACACCCTCGCCGGTTAGGGCGCTGGTGCGCACTACGCCGATCGACGCACCGGTTTCCAGCGGAGCCGGCATATCGAAATCTGCCTCGCTGCCATGCACGGGAAGGTCGCACTTGTTCCGGGCCGCCAGCGCGCGGCGTCCAGCCAGCGACGTAATCAGCTCTCGTTCGTCCTCCCGCACCGGCATGGACGCATCCAGCACTACCAGCACTAGGTCCGCATCGGCCAAAGCTTCGCGCGATTTGCGTACCCCAATCGCTTCAGCCTCTTCGCTGGTCTCCCGCAGGCCGGCGGTATCCACCAGCTCCAGGGGAATCCCAGCCAGCGACATCCGCTCCGTCACCAGATCGCGAGTGGTGCCCGGCTGCGCGGTCACAATGGCGCGCTCCCGCTCCAGCAGCCGGTTGAACAGCGACGATTTGCCCACATTCGGGCGGCCAACGATCGCCAGGCGCAGTCCGCTATGCACAACCCTGCCGTGTTCCCAGGACTTCGCCAGTTTCCGCAGCTCCGCCGAAATTGTATCCACGAAGGTGACAATTTCCGCATCCGGCGTCACCTCCACGTCGTCCTCGGCGAAATCGATACCCGCCTCCAGCAGCGCGATCAGCTCCACCAGCTTTTCCTTGGCGGGATGCACACGGCGCGACAGTGCCCCGCCCATCTGCTCGGCGGCTACCCGAGCCTGATACAGTGTCTGGGCCTCGATCAGGTCGCGCACCGCCTCCGCCTCGGTCAAATCCATCCGGCCCGCCAGGAAGGCCCGTTCCGTGAATTCCCCGGGGCGCGCCAGCCGCGCGCCCGCGCGGAGCGCCAGCCGCACCAGCATTTCCAGTACCACCGGCGATCCGTGCGCCGCAATCTCTACCAAGTCTTCGCCCGTGCAGGAGTTGGGCCGTGCAAACCAGGTCACCACTGCTTCGTCAAGCTTTTCGCCTGTTTCGGGATCCGGTACATCCGCTAACCGCGCCCGCGCGTGCTCCATCGGCGCACGCATCCGCACCAGCTTTCCGGAGATTTCCGCCGCATGCGGGCCGGAGAGTCGCACGATGCCGATGCCGCCGCGACCGGGCGGCGTGGAGATGGCCACGATCGTCTCCTGCGCGATCAACTCCCGTTCGGTTGTCTGTGGATGAGGCTGCACGCTGGAGGCTCCTGTCAGCTACGCCCCGCTGTCGGACTTGTTATCGCCTGCGTCCGCCGAAGCGGCTCCCGGACCGCTCGTCCGCTGCCTGCCGGGCATGTCCCTTCGGGTAGACCACCACGTAGCGATGCATCCCCTCGCCTGATGAAGCCGTCTCAAGATCGTCATATCCGCGAAACGCCAGATGCACCATCCTGCGCTCGCGCGAACTCATCGGCGCGAAGCTCCAGGGCTGGCCCGTCCGGCGCACCCGCTCTGCGGCTGTCTCCGCGGCCATCCTGATCTCCCGCGCCCGCAACGCCTTGAAGTTTTCCGCGTCGAACGAGACCTTGTCGTGCTCTTCGTTTTCCAGGCGCAGGATCTTGGCGGCCACATGCTCCAGAGCGCGCAGGAGTTCGCCGCCGCGCTGGGTCAGCAGACCGGCATCGGGCCCGGCCAGCTCCACGTAAATCTCGCGCGCCTCCAGCCCCGCCGGATCGGCTGCCCCCGCGCCCGCAGTGATCCGGTATTTCAGCCGCAGGCCGCCCAGCGACGTGAGCATTTTCAGGAATTCTGCGATCTTCTGCGCGGCAGCGGAATAGTCGTCAATCGGCATGGAGTATCTTCAGTCTGGCGTTCCGACGTAATTTAATCACAACTGCGCGGCATCAAACGCCCGGCGGAGCTCCTGCTGAACTTATCGTCGCGCGCTGATAGTCTTACCTGGCCTTCCCGGCCTTCTTCGCTGCCCGTTTCGCGGCAATCGCCCGCATTTCCCGGCCCATGCTGGTGCGGTTGATGATCATCTGCTGCACCACGCTGATGAGGTTGCTGCCCGAGTAGTACAGGGATACCCCCGAGCCGAGATTCCACATAATGAAGCCGAAAAACACCGGCATCATGAACGCCATCATGCGCTGCTGGCGCTGATCCATCCCCGGTGACGGTGTGAAGAGCTGCGTCAGGAACAGGGAGACGATCACGAAGACAGGCAGAATGTGCGTCGGGTCGGGAGCCGACAGGTCGTGCAGCCACAGCCACTGCGCGTGCCGCAGCTCAATCGCTTTCTCCAGCATCTCGTAAAAGCCGATCAGCAGCGGATACTGCAGCAGCATGGGAAGGCATCCGCCCATCATGCTCACCCCATTCGCCCGCTGCAGATCGAAGACCTCTTTGTTCATCTCCTGACGCCGCGGATCCGTGGTCTTGTACCTGGAGTACTTCGCCTTGATCGCATCGATCTGCGGTTGCAGCCGCTGCATTTTCAGCGACGTCTTCATCATCATGAAGCGCGTCGGCAGCATGGCGATTGTCAGAATGAACGTCAGGGCCAGAATTGACCAGCCCCAGTTTGGAATGCCGTGGTTCACGAAGAACCGCAGGACAATCAGCATGGGCTTGGCGATCCATGTCCACCAGCCGTAGCTGACCACGTCAGACAGATTGCCGCCGTTGGCCGTGTGGATCGAAGCCAGCAGGTCCGTCACCTTCGGACCCACGAACA
>JASHRH010000176.1 GCA_030037475.1 Acidobacteriaceae bacterium | reverse complement strand
GTGCTGCGGCCAGGCGAGCGCGTCCCGGTGGATGGCGTGGTGCTGGCGGGTGTGAGTTCTATCGACGAGTCGCTGATCACGGGCGAGTCCGTGCCGGTGCCGCGGCAGCCAGGCGACCGGGTGATTGGCGGGTCGCTGAATTTCGAGGGCGCGCTGGAATACCGCGCGACTTCAATCGGCGCGGACAGTGTGCTGGGCCAGATGATGCGGCTGGTGGAAGAAGCGCAGAGCTCGCGCGCCCCGATGCAGCAACTGGCCGATCGCGTCAGCGCGGTTTTTGTACCCACGGTGCTGGGGCTGGCGCTGCTGACCTTCGCGATCTGGATCGCCTTCGGCGGCGGCACTGGACGGGCGTTCGCGGTGTCCGTCGCCGTGCTGGTCATTGCCTGCCCGTGCGCGATGGGGCTGGCGGTTCCGGCGGCGCTGACGGTCGCGATTGGCCGCGGCGCGCAACTGGGCGTCCTCTTCAAGGGCGGCGAAAGCCTGGAGCGCGTGGCGCGCGTGGATATGGTGGTCTTCGATAAAACCGGCACGCTGACCGAAGGCAAACCAGTGGTGACGGCGGTCCGCGCGGCGCAGGGGTTCCGCGAGGAAGACGTGCTGGCGCTGGCTGCTGCGCTGGAGCGCCGCTCGGAGCATCCGCTGGCGCGCGCGATGGTGCGCGCAGCAGAGAATCGCGGCGTGCCGGCGCCGGCGGCCGAAGCGGTGCGCGCGATTCCGGGCAAGGGCATCCAGGGCGTGGTGGAGGGCCGCAGCGTGATGGCGGGCAATGAAGTACTGCTGCAGGAAATGGGCATCACAGCGGCCACACCCGGCGCAGCGGAGCTGGAGACCACGCAGATGTTTGTGGCGCGCGATGGCGTCATGGTGGGCTCGATCGAGGCGCGGGATACGTTGCGCGTGTCGGCGAAAGAGGCCATTGCCGGATTGCGACGCCTGGGCATCCGTACGGCGATGCTGACCGGTGACACACCGGCCACGGCCCATGCGATTGCGCGGGCCGCGGGCATCGACGAAGTGTGGGCGGGGCTGCTGCCGGCACAGAAGCTCGACAGGATTCGCGAGCTGCAGAACCAGGGCCGGCGCGTAGCGATGGCGGGCGACGGTATCAACGACGCGGCTGCGATTTCCCAGGCCGACGCGGGACTGGCGATGGGCACCGGCGCGGATCTGGCACGCGAGGCCGGCGACGTGATCCTGCTGCACGGCGAGCCACGACAGATGCTGGAGGCGATTCTGCTGGCGCGGCGCGCGCTGCGCACCATGCGGCAGAATCTGGCCTGGGCCTTCGGCTATAACCTGCTGGGCATTCCGATCGCCGCGGGGGTTCTGTATCCGGCGTTCGGCATTCTGCTGAGCCCGGCGATCGCCAGCGCAGCCATGGCGCTCAGCTCCGTCAGCGTGCTGGCGAACAGCCTGCGGCTCAGAAAATTCGCACCGTCGTAAACTAGCCAGGGAAGCACCTGTGCGGATCCTCACCCGATACATCCTGAAGGAAGTCCTGTCGCACGCGCTGATCGGGGGCGTGATCTTCACTTTTGTCCTCTTCATCCGGTATCTGCCGGAGCTGCTGGACCTGGTGGTGCGCAACAGCTCCTCGATGGGCGCGGTCGCCGCCATTGTGGCGTTCCTGCTGCCGGACATCCTGATCTTCACGATTCCCATGGCAGTGCTGGTCGGAATTCTGCTGGGACTGAGCCGGCTGGCGTCGGACAGCGAGATCACCGCCATGCGCGCCTCCGGCATCGGCGTGTGGAGCTTCGTCCGCACGGTGGGGATGGTGGCCGTGGCAGCGTGGCTCGTGAGTCTGGCCAATACTCTGTACATCGCGCCGAAAGCGACGGCGGCGATGATCCGCGACGAGAACTCGCTGGCCAGCGCGCAGGCGTCGTTCGAGGTGCAACCGCGGGTCTTCTACGAGGATTTCAGGGATTATGTGCTGTACGTGGAAGACGTGCGCGTGGCGAAGCGCGCGGCCGAATGGCGGAAGGTCTTTCTGGTTGACGTGACCGACCCGAACGAGCCGAAGGTAACGACGGCGGCGAGCGCGACGGTGGTGAACGGGCCGAATCAGACGATCACCATGCGGCTGCGGAACGGCACTGAGCACGAGACGACTCCTGGGCAGCCGAACAACTACACCGTTTCGACATTTGCGCAGACCGACCTGCCGCTCAGCACGGGAGCGCAGGAGGAAGTTCACCTGGGGCACAGCGACACGCCAATTCTGGCCCTGAACAACCGGGAGCTGCTGGCGCGCACGCACGGGAAGAACGGCCGGATATATCAGATTGAATTTGACAAGCGCCTGGCGTATCCGGCCGCATGCCTGGTGCTGCTGCTGGTAGGGGTACCGCTTGGGATGGGATCGCGGCGCGGCGGCAAGAGCGCGGGGTTCGTGCTGACCATCGGGCTGGTGTTCCTCTACTACTTCCTTTCGTCCACGGGGACGACGCTGGCGCGGCAGCACAAGATACCGGTATGGGCCGGAGTGTGGGAAGCGAACATTCTGTTCGCGATTTGCGGCGTGCTGCTGCTCCGGCAGATGGCGAAGGGCGGCGCGACTCTGGCCGCGCTGCAGTCGCTGGGCAATAGGCTGCGGCTGCGGGCGGATAAGGTAACAGCGACGGCCGGCCCGGCCCGGGTGACGGTCCGGCGGCGCGCGCCGCGCGGCCGATTCCCGCTCATCGTGGACGAATACGTGCTGCGCGAGTTCGTTCGCGTCTTTGCCATGGTGCTGATCAGCTTCGTCATGCTGATGCTCGTTTTCACCTTCTTCGAGCTGCTCAGCGACATCATCAGGAACCAAACGCCGCTGGTGACGGTGGGCGAGTATCTCATCGACCTGATGCCAAGCATGATCTACCTCATTACGCCGCTCAGCGTGCTGATCGGGGTGCTGGTGGTTTTCGGCGTGATGAACCGCAACAGCGAGATCACGGCCATGAAGGCGACTGGCATCAGTCTGTACCGCATCGCCGTGCCGGTGCTCCTCATTGCGGCCATCCTCTCGGTTTCGCTGTTCGCCTTCGACGAGTTGTATCTGCCCCAGGCGAACCGGCGCCAGGAAGCATTGCGAGACGTGATTAAGAACAAACCGCCGGAAAGCGTCGAGCATCCGGGGCGGCGATGGATCTTCGGCCAGCAGGAAAAAGGACAGCCGGCGCGGATTTTCTACTACGAATACTTCGATCCGGACATCGACACCTTCGGCAATCTGACCGTCTTCGAGTTCGCGCCGGGCTCGTTCCGCATCGAAAAACGGATCTTTGCTTCAACGGCGCAGTGGCAGCCTCATCTGAATACATGGGTCTTCGAGGACGGCTGGGTGCGAACCTTCTCCGGCGATGAGATCGCGGACTATCAGCCATTTTCGGTGAGCACATTCCCGGAGATTCACGAGCCGCCTTCGTATTTCACGCGCGAGGTACGGCAGTCATCGGAGATGAGTTTCAGATCATCCGGATTTTGGCGGTCTTGAGTTGGAGATTGCCGGGATCGAGCCGGCGCCCTCCTGTGCCTGAAGCAGTAGCGATTCACCGGATCCCAACATCGCAGGAGCAGCGGAAGGAGCGGAGCGAGGCCGCTGGCCAACAGCAATA
>JASHRH010000175.1 GCA_030037475.1 Acidobacteriaceae bacterium | reverse complement strand
GACCCTGTCATGGGGAAATACGCTTCGTCGCCAAAGGGCGCGGCAAGAGTGCCGTCGCGGGTGTTGCTGACGACGCCGACAATGATGGAGGAGAGACTGGGCAGCCATTCTGCCGGCCTTGGCTCATCCATGACGTTGATCAGGTGCATGCCGACGGGGTCCTGATGCGGCCAGAGATGCTCGGCCATGTGCTGATTGATGACGACAGCATGGCTGACGCCAGAAGCGTCCTGCGCGTCGAGAAGGCGGCCGCGGACCAGGTTCATGCCGAGGGTGGAAAAGTAGCTGGGAGAGACGACGCGTCCCGTCGCGAGCAGGGCTCCCTGACGGGCGTCGCGCGGGTGTCCCTGCGCGTCGTAGACGTAGCTGCCCAACTGTCCCTGAAGCGGCAGGGTGCCGGTGAGGGCGACGCTCTCTTCGCCAGGCAATCCCTGAAGGCGATCAAGCAGCGACTTGAAGAAGGCCTGGCAACGGCCGGGAGCGGGCGCGCCGGGGGTGATGTGAGGATCGGGACAGGTGTTCTCATCGAGGGAGACCTGCGCGGTGACGATGCGGCTGGTGCGGAAGCCGGGATCGACCTGCGAGAGATCCCAGAGCGTGTGCAGCATGAGCCCGGCGGCGGAAATCACGATCACGGACAGGGCGATCTGCGCGATCACGAGTCCGGTGGAAATGCGGAATTGTCCGGGCTTGCCGGTCACACTGCGGCTGCCGGCGTGCAGCGCCTCGGTCAGGCGCGGCGAAGACATCTTCAGCGCCGGGATGAGCCCGAAGAGCAGGCCGGTGAGCAGCGATGCCGCAGCAGCGAAGAGAAAGACGGGCCAGTGCATGGAAATTTCCGAGATCCGCGGCGTGTTCGACGGAAGCAGGCTGATGAGCGTCTGCAGCCCGGCGACGGCGGCCAGCAAACCGGCGACACCGGCAAGCGCGCCCAGCACTACGCTTTCCGACAGGATCTGCCGGATGAGGCGGCCCGGCGTTGCCCCCAGGGCTCCACGCACCGCGATCTCGCGCTCGCGGCTGGAAGCGCGCGCCAGCATCAGGCCGGCGACGTTGGCGCAGGCAATGAGCAGGATCAGCCCCACAGCACTAAACAGAAGGAGCAGCATGGAGCGGACGCTTCCGACTTCGGACTGCAGCAGCGGAACGACGCCGATGTCACTCGCCCAGTCGCTGGGCATGATCCACGGAAACATCGGCAGCAGGACTTTTTGCAGGCTGCGCAATTCGGCCTGTGCCTGGAGCGGAACCACACCAGGCTTGAGACGGCCGAATCCGTGAAGATCGAAGTTGTTCCAGGGATCGATGGGATCGCCGCCGCGAAAGGTGACCGGCGTGAGGAACTGCGTATTTGCGTAGGGAAAGCGTACGCCGGCGGGCATGACGCCCACGATGCGGCGGTCGATTCCATCGATGCGCACGGTATGGCCGATGACTCCATGGTCAGCCGCGAAGCGCTGCCGCCAGTAGCCGTAGCCGAGCACGACGACCGGATCGTGGCCAGCGATGGCATCGTCGGACGAAAAGAAGCGGCCCACGGCCGGCTGAATACCCAGCGTGTCGAGCGCATTCACCATCACCTGAGCGCCAAAGACGCGATCGGGCGAGCCCTGGTCGCCGATGTTGGATTGAGCGTCCGGCCCAAAAGCGCTGATGGACGCGAAGGCCTGGGAATGCTCTCCGAGAGCGCGAATCCAGCCCTTGGGAAACGTAGCCTCGACCGATCCGCCGTAGCCGATGCGCACGAGGCGGCTCTGCTGCGGGAATCGGAGAGGCTTCAGGAGGATCGAGTCCGTGAGGGTGAAGATGGCCGTGGTCGCGCCGATGCCGAGCGCCAGGGTGAGCACTGCGGTCAGGGTGAACCCTGGCGACTTGCGCAGTTGCCGCAGTGCGAATTTGAGGTCAGCCAGCATGATTTTCTCCGCGCGGAGTTTCCCGTTCTTCGGCTATGAATGCAGGTAGGGCTCCAGAGTGCGCCTTATCGTGGCATTCAAAACAAAGAGGTTAAACAACAGGGACTCCAGCGCTTTGTCCGCAATCGGAACCGGGTGTTCGGAATCGAACAGAAAAATGGCCCGTCAGGGAAGACGGGCCATCGATTTGGATCGGGCAGAACCGGTTCGAGGCGCCCGGCTCGCTTTGGATTCAAAGCCTACTGCACCCCCAGCCCATCGTGCAGGTGGTGGTTCGGATACGGTGGGATCACCGGATAGATCACCGGATGCTCCTTCAGTTGCTGCATCACGACCTCGACAGCGCGCTCCAGCTGCAGGTCGTGGCCCGCCGCAACGTCCTTCGGGTACTCCTGGACTTCGACGTCCGGCGGAATGCCGTGGCCTTCCACTTCCCAGTGGCCCTGCAGGCCGAAGATGGCATAGCGCGGTGCCGTGACTGTGCCACCGTCGATCAGCACCGGATAGCCGCCAATGCCGACCAAACCGCCCCAGGTGCGCGTGCCCACCAGCGTGCCCAGGTGCGCCTTGCGGAAATACCAGGGCATGGCGTCGCCACCAGAGCCGGCGGACTGGTTGATGATCATCGCCTTCGGTCCGAAGATCGCGCCCTCAGGATCGTAGACCGGCTTGCCGTCGCGCTCAATCGCGCCAGAGAGCATTTTGCGGCTGAGCACATCGACGATGTAATCGGCGATAAAACCGCCCTCGTTGTAACGCTCGTCCAGCACCAGGCCCTGCTTGTTGATCTGCGCGTAGAAATAGCGATTGAAGTTGTCGTAGCCCGCGCCGGCGGTATTGGGCATGTAGACATAAGCGACTTTGCCGTCGGAGAGTTTGTCCACTTCCTGGATGTTGTGGTCGATCCAGGCCAGGTTGCGCAGGCCGGCTTCGTTGCCGGTGGGCACCACGGTGACGTCCCGCGCGTCGGAGCCGTCGGGTTTGGTTCCTACGCTGATGACCGTCTGCTGCCCCGCGGTCCCGGCGAAGAAGCTGTACAGGTTATCCGTGGCATAGAGTTGGCGTCCGTTCACGGCGAGGAGGTACTCGCCGGTTCGAACATGAATGCCGGGCAGAGTCAGCGGTGCTGTGAGTCCCGGCGTCCAGTTCTGGCCGTTGTAGATTTTCGAGAATTGATAACGGTTGTTGGCGACGGTGTAATCGGCGCCCAGCAGACCAGTCTGCGGTCCAGAGGGCGGAACATAGGGGCCGCGGATGAACATGTGGCCCACTTCGATTTCGCCCAGCATTTCGTTGCACAGGTAGGTGAACTCGGCGCGCGAGGCGATGCCGGCCACGTAGGGCTGGTATTTTGCCTCGATCTTGGCGAGATCCAGCCCGTGCAGGTGCGGATCGTAGAAGAAGTCGCGCTCGATGCGCCAGGTTTCGCGGTACATCTGTGCGTACTCGGCGCGCGGATCGACGATGGCGTACATGCTGTGGTTGTTAACCGGCTTGCCCACGGAGCCGCCGCCTGGATGGAGTGCACCAGCGTCAATGGTGAACAGCCCATCTCCCTGCGCGTAGAAGAGCTTCTCGCCGTTGTGCGAGACGCCAAAGCCGGACAGCGACCACAAAACCTGTTCCGCCTTGCGGTCGGAGGTGGTGAATCGCCACAGCGCCTGGATATATGGTCCCTCCATCTGCGAGGGACGTCCGACAGCCGGGCCTTCCGCCAGGTAAATCACGCCGGTCTTGCCGACCCGCAGATCAACCCAATTGTGCTGCGGAATCGGCAGCGCCAGGATGCGGTTGCCGATGCCGTCCAGATCGATGACAGTCACTTCCGGCTTCTTTTCGTCCTTCTTCGCCGTGGTGTCTTTTCCTTTGTCTTTGCCTGCGTCCTTATCGGCGGCAGGCTTTTCTTCGCTGGCGACCTTCTCGTCGCCGGTCTCCGGGGGAACAGGCGATGCGCCGTACTTCGCCAGCACAACAACATAGACACCGCTGTCCGTCGCTCGATCCAGCGAGGAAAGATCGATGCCAGCGTCGGAAGGCCCCCCATTGGTGGAGGCAGTGAAATAGAGGAACTTGCCGTTAGGATCGAAGGCTGGGTGAGCCACATTGCTCATGCCGTCGGTGATCTGCGTGGATTTGTGCGTGGCCAGTGAGTAGACGAAGATCGCGTGATACTGGTTCGGCAGATCGCGGGTGTAAGCGATCCACTGCGAATCCGGTGACCAGGAGAGTTCCGTTTGGGCTCCAAAGCCGCCGCGCAGCGCGGTATCGATCAGTACCGGTTTGCCCGTCGCCACATCGACATACCAGATGTGCAGGTGCTTGTCGGTATACGCAATATACTTTGAATCCGGCGACCAGGTTGGGCGGTAATAGAACGACGGATGCGGACCAGGGTCGATGACCTTCGGCGATTTCAGGCCCTCCTGGTCGCGGATGAAGAGCTGGTATTCGCCGGAAGCATCGCTGAAATATGCGATGGATTTGCCATCAGGCGACCAGGCGGGATCGCGCTCTTCCACGCCCGGGGTTTTCGTCAGGTTGCGAGTGTCGCCTTTGTCGGTGGGAAGGGTGAAGATGTCACCATGGGCTTCGACCACGAGCCGCACGCCCGTAGGCGAGATATCGATGTTCCGTGTTTCATACGGCTGAATATTGGCGAGATGCGGTTCCAGCTCAGGCAGGTCGCCGTCGATGGTCACATGAACCAGGCGGTCCTTATGCGACTTCAGATCGTACAGGTGCAGCGAGCCAAACTGCTCGTAAACCAGCGCTCCAGGACCGGCGGAGACGGTCTTCAGGTCGTAGCCGGTGTTATTCAGCGCCTGTGTTACCTGATTGGTCTGCGGGTTGTAACTGAAGAGCGACACCGGACCATTGCGGTCGGAAAGGAAGTAGACCATCTTCCCCGCCCAGACCGGGCTGGAGTCATTGGAGTTGTCGCGCGGGATCTTCACCAGATCGAGCGTCTTCAGATTCACCAGCCAGATCGGCGTGGTCTGTCCGCCACGATAGTGCTTCCAGGCCTGCTCCCACTGCATCACCGGCACATAGGCGATCGTCGCGCCATCCGGCGAGATGGAAGCATCCGTGCCGCTGGGCAGAGGCAGTACGGTCGGAGGGCCAGTGCCATCGGCTGCGGTTTCGAAAATCTGCGGGAAATCCGAATAGCTGGTGCGCATGGAGTCAAAGAGCACATCCTTGCTGTCCGGCGTCCAGCCCACAGCGATGTTGCCGCCGTGCGAGGCGTTCCAGGTCAACTGTCGCGGCACGCCGCCGTCGGCGGCAATGACATACACGTCGGTGGCTCCGTCGACGCGACGAGAGTAGGCAATCCAGGAACCGTCGGGCGAGAAGTATGGCCCGGCCACGACGTCATTTTGCGCAGTCAGGCGCTGCGCCACGCCGCCGTCGCGGGAAACCGTCCAGATGTCATCGGCATAGAGGAAGGCGATTTTGTTCGCGCTGAGAGAAGGATTCCGCAGCAACAAAGGTGTCTCGGCGCGTGCGGAGCCGCACAGCGTCGCACTGGAAAGAAGGATGGCACAGACAAGTACGGGTATCCGGCGTAAAATTCCCGCGGCATTTGAGAGGCACTGCGTCATAGCTGACTAACCTCGAGCGGCCGGGAACCATCCGCCTGGGCGCGGCAATACGCCGCAGGCGTTCGGCGCCGGCAGATATCTCCCATAGGAGTGCGATAACGATAGCACCCTGGGGCAAAATTGCGGAATCGAGGCAGGCTTGGGTAGTGGGTCAGTTTGGATTTGTTTTGAAGGGGCACGACTTCAGTCGTGCCTTAAAGAGCCTGATATACAGGGGCTTTAGCCCCTGAGGTGAGATCCCTTTCAAACTGACCCATTGCCCAGACTTGGCACGGTCGCCGCGGGCGCAGATCCGCTGGGCGCGAGCGCCAACGAGGTCCGCCCTTCGCATGTAAGGTAGTGTCTCAGTTTGCAGGGCACGGGCTTCAGCATGTACGTTAAATACCCCAAAATAAAACCGGGCTTGAGCCCCTGAGGGATGTTTTTCTTCCAGACTGAGACACCACCGTATGTAAAGCGTGCTTTACATATGCGCTCCTCCCCTGCTATGCTTCCCCTACACTCAATTCCCTGCCCTGCCGGAGAAACCGTGGAAGTCCTGGTGCAGCTCGAACACGTATCGAAATCCTACGAAGAGAAAGTCGCAGTCAGCGATCTGAGCCTGAGCATCGAAGCGGGCAGCATGTTCGGCCTGCTGGGACCGAACGGCGCGGGCAAGACCTCGACCATCCGCATGATGATCGGCATCACCATGCCGGACTCCGGTGCGGTCGCCCTCTTCGGCAAGCCGTATTCGAACGAAGCGTTGCGGCGCGTCGGCTATCTGCCCGAGGAGCGCGGGCTCTACAAGCGGATGAAGGTGATCGAGCAGCTGGTTTTCCTGGCCGAACTGCGCGGGCTGGGCGCGGTCGAGGCAACGCGACGCGCCAAAGAATGGTGTGAGCGCCTGCAAATCGCGGACGTTCTCAACAAAAAAACCGAAGAGCTGTCGAAAGGGATGCAGCAAAAGATTCAGTTCATCTCCACGCTGTTGCACGATCCCGAGCTGATCATCATGGATGAACCGTTCTCCGGGCTGGACCCGGTGAACGTCATGCTCCTGCAGGACACGCTGCTGGAATTGAAACGTCAGGGCAACGCGGTACTCTTCTCGACGCACCGCATGGACCAGGTGGAAAAGCTCTGCGACACCATTTGCCTGATCGACAAGGGCCATGCCGTGCTCTCAGGTGGAATGCGCGAGGTTAAGTCGCGCTACGAGCGCAACCGCGTGATCGTGCAATATGAGGGCGGAGATGGGTTCCTGAACCATCCGGCCATCGCCGAATACAGGAGCTATGCAGGGCACGCCGAGATCCGGCTGAAGCCGCACGCCGACGCGCAGGATTTGCTGCGCACCGCGGCGGCGACCTCGATGATCACCAAATTCGAACTGGCCGAACCGTCACTGGAGGAGATTTTCATCGAGACGGTGGGAGGACGCGCCGATGCCTAGCCGGATGACGCTGCGCAATACGCTGCTGGTGGCGAAGCGCGAATACCTGGAGCGGGTGCGGAGCCGTATCTTCCGCATCACGACGGTGCTGGTGCCCATCGCCGTGGGCGGGATCGGCTTTCTTCTGATCGGGATGGGCGGGCAGCGCCTGGATCAGGGTGTGCGTCAACTGGCGATCGTGTCGAATGAGCCGCAGCTGGCTGCGGACGTGCAGACGGTGCTTCAGCAGATCGAGTATCCGCCGCAGAGCATCGAGATCTTTGCTCCGGGGACTCCTGCCGACCTGAGCGCGCTGAACCAGGCCGTGGAACAGCACCGCATCGGCGGCTATCTCATCCTGACCCGGGAGCCGGGACAGTCGCGCCTGGAGGCCACCTGGGTATCCGGCAGCGCCACAGATTTTGTCGGACAGGATGAAATGAAAGGCGCCGTGAGAGACGCTCTGGTGCGCGAGCAGCTCAGTTCCCGCGGCATGACGGACAGCCAGATCAAGACGCTGTTGAAGAGCGTGAAGCTGGATACGATGCAGGTGAAGAACGGCCAGACGGTGGCGTCGAACGCTGGCCGCAGCTTTGCCGGCGCCTACGTGCTCATCCTGGTGCTGTATGGGGCGGTGCTCATCTACGGCATCAACATCGCGCGATCCGTCGTGGAAGAAAAGACAACGCGCATTTTTGAGGTGTTGCTGGCCACCGCGTCTCCCGATTCGCTGATGGTCGGAAAACTACTGGGTGTGGGGGCTGTGGGGCTGACCCAAATGGCGATCTGGACGGCGCTGGGTGCGCTCTACGCCGGCTCGTCGCTGGCCGCGGCCGCGAAGGTTCACGGGCTGTCCTCGCTGGGCCTCACCCGCCCGGAACTGATCTTTTTCCCGGTGTTTTTCCTTCTGGGATTCTTCTTCTACAGCGCAATGGCCGCGGCGCTGGGCTCCGCCGTCAGCGGCGAGCAGGATGTACAGCAGTTCATTTTCATCCTGGTGGCGCCGCTCGCCATCAGTGTTCTGCTGCTGCCGTACGTGCTCGGCAATCCCAGCTCCACCGCATCGGTGGTGCTGTCGTTGATTCCGCCTTTCACGCCCATCATTCTGTACATGCGAATCTGCTCGCAGGTGCCTCCGGTTTGGCAGGTGGCGCTGGGGGTTGCGCTGCTGGCGGCCTCGGTGTGGGGAATGATCTGGCTGGCGGCACGCATCTACCGCATCGGTGTGCTCATGTACGGCAAGCGCGCTACGCTGCCGGAGATGCTGCGCTGGCTGCGCTACAGCTAGGAGCTTCAGCCGCGCAGGGACGGCATTGGCTGACGGGATGCGCACCGGGTCTGAGCTTGAGCCGATTCGAGTAGACTGAAGCCATCGGAGAGGTGGCCGAGTGGTTGATGGCTCCGGTCTTGAAAACCGGCATGCCCGTAAGGGTATCGGGGGTTCGAATCCCTCCCTCTCCGCCAATCCCTGAAGACTATGCTCCGCTTTCTGCTTCTGGTTAGGCCCGCCCGGCTCGCTCCGGCTTTGTGTCTGCTGCTGCTGGCAGCTCCGCCCGTGCACGGTCAGCGGGTCGATACCAGCCCGCTGAATCGTCTGCCGGAAGTCCGGGCGGCGTTTCAACAGGTCTATAGCATGGATTACGACGAAGCTATCCGGCGCTTCGAGGAGATTCAGCGACAGCACCCAGGCGATCCCATGGCAACAGATTACGTGCTGAACGCAGTGACGTTTCAGGAGCTGAACCGGCTCGACCTGCTGGACACCACCTTCTACACGAACGACGGCTTCCTAACCGGCAAACACACCGTCACCGAGGATCCGAAGGTACGCGACCGCATCCGCGCGCTGGACACCGAGGCTGTGAACGAAGCTGACGCGGAGCTGAAGTCCAGTCCCAACGATGTGAACGCGCTTTTCGCTCGTGGATGGGCTCGCAGCCTGGAGGCAACGTATTCCGGCATGGCCGATCGGGCATTCGGCGCCGGGCTGCATCAGGCCTGGGACGCGCGCAGCGACTGCAGCCGTGTCCTTCAGCTCGATCCCGGCTACGTGGACGCGAAATTGGTGGTCGGCGTTTATGACTACGTAGTAGGCGCGCTGCCCTTCGCCTTCAAGATCTTCATCGGGATTGTCGGGATTCGCGGCTCCAGGGCTCAGGGCATGGCACTGCTTCAGGACGATGCGGCCCGCGGCGTGGTGACCAATGTCGAAGCCCGGACAGCGATGATGCTGTTCCTGCGCCGCGAAGGAAAATACGCGCAGGCCGCAGCTATCGCTCACAGTCTCGCGCAGGAATATCCGCACGGATTTCTCTTCCAGCTGGAGGAAGCCAACCTGCAGAAGGACGGCGGCGAAGGGATGACCGCCGTGTATACGTATCAGCATCTGATCGAGTTGGCCCGCCGCCCCGGCTATTTCGACTCAGCGCACCTGGAGCTGGCCTACTACGGGCTCGGCGAAGCCCTGCGCGGCCAGGCTCATGACGCAGAAGCCGTCGACGCCTATCGGGATGGGGCGTTTCAGCCGACGACGAGTCTGGAACTGCGCCGCCGCTGCCTGCTGAAGGCCGGTGAGACCCTCGACCTGATGCATGATCGCGCCGCCGCGGTGAAGGAATACCAGGCGGTGATGAGCGCCGGCGCGGACACCGTACAGGGCGAGCTCGCCCAGAAGTACATCCGCTCAGCCTACAGCGGCAACTGATCGCGCCACTCAGGACGAGCGGGCGGCGCCTGCGTCGGCCCGGACCATGACCATCTTGCTTCCCTGGCGGCGAATTCCGCGAAATGTAACTCTTCATTGACAAAAGCTTCCGCTGCGAATGCCACGCTGGCTCTGGGCAGCATTCACTCGACGCGTACTGGAGGCCAGATGGCGACCCTCAACCGCGGGACGGAACTGCTGTTTCCCTTCACGCACTGGAACTGGAAGGTGTCGCTGCTGACCGCGGCGCTGCGCGGCCTGGCCTGCATGAGCATCCTGCGCCATCTGCAGGCGCCGCTTCGCTGGCATTTCGGTCTGGTGGAAGCCGCGTTTGTTCTGCTGACCTGCGGATTCTTCTCCGCGCTCCAGCAGCAGACGCTGAAAATCCCGCGCGAAGCGCTGGCGTGGCTGTCCTGCGTGATCGCCGTGCCGCTCACGTCGCTGGCCTGCGATGCGGGACTGCACTTCTGGCTCGATGGACGTGCTACCTGTCAACTGGGCCTGCCGGCGTTGGTGTTCACCGTTGTCGCAGCCACGCTCCACTGGCACATGATCCGCAATGGCGCGCTGCTCGTCGGCGACGAGGCGCATTCCTTCGCTACGGACCTGCGGCTCATTCCGCGGCTCGTGGGCACGTATT
>JASHRH010000174.1 GCA_030037475.1 Acidobacteriaceae bacterium | reverse complement strand
CTTGAGCAGCAGGATTTGCGCGGCGCCGAGAAGAAGCGCCGTCTCGACCCGTGGCGCGTCTTTCGGCGCACCGCGCTCGAGCAAGAGCCCGATCAGATGGCGGAGCGTGCCGAGCCGGCGCAGCACGCTCCCGATCAGGGCGCGCGTGAGGGCGCGGTCGCGATCGGTCAGCGTGGCGAGTGCGGCCTGCGCGGCGTGGCTGTCGAGCGCATCGTCGAGCGCGCGGCGGCGGCGCAGGACCCCGTCGAGGATGTCGGCCGCGACGTGTCGGGCGGCGAGACCGGGCACGTCGGCCACGGCTTTGATCGGACGAGCCATTCGTCGGCGTCCTATATGGATCGCCTGTATATCCCACCTGCATCATTTCGGAGCGGATCCGCCGCTTCGCGACGATCCGGAATGGCGGGGGACCTTCTCCTTGCAGACAGGGCACGGCCACGCCACGTCAGGAGCAATGCCAACCGATCCTCCATTGCCGAAACTTGCCGCGATACATGCGCCAGACGATCAGACCGGCGACCAGAGTTCGCTGCCGCCGGCGGCGCGGCGCGCGCTCGCCGAGGCGGCGGTGCGCCGTGCCGAACATGACCGCAAGCCGGCCATTCCGCTGAAGGAAGTCCACGGCCGTGGCGGCCTCGACCCAACCCGTTATGGCGACTGGGAGATCAACGGCCTCGCGTCGGATTTTTAGGGGGCACTTTTCAGGGTCATCCCAAAGCAATGTTGACATTCTTTCGGGATTACGTAGTTGACACCACAAAGCTATAAATGTAGGTCTGACCCGACAGGCCGACGCTTGTGAAAAGGTCAAAACGTAAGCCCGGTTCCAACCGCAGAAAGGGCGGAAAATGGAACCGAACGAAAGAAGTCAGAATGAAATCGAGATCACGCCCGAGATGATTGAGGCTGGCTACCGGGCGTTGGCTGAGTCCGGATTAAAAGGGGATGACTTGCTGGAAGCGGATAGATTAATAGTTGTTGAAATATTTCGAGCCATGTCCGCTTTATGGCATCCGGCATTTGCGGATCGTAAGTTGCCCCCACAAACATAGTAGATAATCGAGAGAATATTTCGCATTTAGTGGCGAAGTCTATAAGGTCACTTGATGTAATCTGATTAGGGGGCGGTTTCTTCTGCCCGAGCGATGCTGGGTGAATTAATGTCATTCCAACGATCATTACATCTTGTGTGTTGAGTGCTACATTCATAGCAGAGAGCCAATGCACAATCTCATTGCGCTTCACGTCAATTGTATGAAGTTGTCTGAAGTATTCGTTCCAAAATAGATTGTATTTTCTTCCATGTTTTTCGTGGATAAGCTTCTCTAGAATCTTATTGCGGGCATCGGCATTTGTTATCTTGTAAAAGACGATTTCCGCAATATTCCGTTCCATCCCGCTTAGGGCCGCTAGCAGGAAGCATAATGACTGCTCCAACATCGCGTATCCTTGTATGGCCTTGCCTCGATTGGCCCACAATGGATCCTGTTCGCCAAGTTTGATTGCGTCGCCCAAATCTATATTTTTGGTTGGCCTGACAATTCCATCCGTTAGTGAATAATGTGCCGGGTTTGGGCTTCGAAGAAGAAATGTGCTAATTAAGCTAGGCATTGAGGCAGGTTGCGGCGATGAACGTGGCACAACGAGCATCAAGGGACGAGCAATACGGCCCCGAAGAGTCTGAAAGACGTTTGCAAAAAATTCTCCAAGGCGCATTTAGCGGTTCCCCGACACCGCTAAAGGATATCCCAACTAAGACGGGCGAGTCTCGTAAATTACAACGTAAAAAGCCTCAGCGACGCTTGCGTCGCCAGCGTAAGAAGCGCGCTGCCTGAAACCTCCAATCCGGCTTAATGAGGTTGATGATAGGTGAGGCGTTTGCCCTCACCACCGCGCACCGCTGCAACGGTGCGCTCCATGTCCGTAATATTGCGCGCGTTGTACCGGAAATCGAATTCCGCGAGATACCGATGCAAATGCTTCTCCTTGCAGTGCTGATACACGCCGCGCATTCCGCGCTTGAAGATTGAGAAAAAGCCTTCGGCTGTATTGGTGTGCACGTCGCCCCGCGCGTATTCATTCGCACTATGCCGCACAGTTTCGTGCGCCGCCACGTCCGCGCCCGGATAGAGGCGGCTTTCATCAGTGAACAGCTTGCTTTCGCGGGCGATGTTGTCGGTGATGATTTTCTGTACCGTGACGCGATCGGCAACCGCGACGTGGAATGACCGAACATTGCCGCCCCGCTCTACAAGGGCAACAATAGCGCGCTTACCGGCCGGCCCTTTGCCTCTGCGGCTGCGATAGGGGCGTCCCTTGCGCTGCGGGGATGCCTGCGGGTTTTCCTGCGAACCGTGATACGTTTCGTCGGCTTCAACTACCAAGCCATCCCCGCCAAGGCGCGGCAAATCGAGGCCGCCGCGCCGCATAGCCTCCATCACGCGATGATGGAGAAACCAAGCCGTGTTGTACTGGCAGCCCAACTCGCGCATGAGCTGATGCGCGGAAAAACCCTTCTTGCTGGATGCGGCTAGATGGAACGCGGCGGCCCACTGAGCGAGTTTGGCGTGGCTGCGCTCCATAACCGTGCCGGTCATGACCGTGAAGTCCTTGCGGCACGTAGAGGCCGCACAGCGGTACACGCCAACCTTCTTGGTTGCGTAGTGCTTGGCTGAGCCGCATTTCGGGCAAACCGGACCGTTCGGCCAGCGGGCAGACTCAAACCACTGCCGGGCAGCGGTTTCGTCGCTGAAGATCGGGTTTGCGAGGTTGTTCTTGGCCATCGGAATCTCTCCTTATGGCCATTTTACTAGCACTTGCGGTCTGTGGTGTCAACTACGTAATCCAGCATTCTTTCCTAAATTTCAGAATATAATCCCGCATTCATTGATTGAATCGCAACAATATACGATCATCGCGAGCAGGCATGAGGCGCAATCTGTCCTTCGCGGCTCTGGGCCCTGTGCGGCGTGGCGGTCTGCTCGCCATCGCCGGCGTGATCTTTGCCTTGGGCTTTGTGGTGGGCGCGGCGGTCAGGCCATCGTTATGGCTGCATGCGGCGTCCTCCATCGAGCCCGCGCGCGCGGCCGCGCGTGACGGCGAGTCGGTGCCGGCCGCGCGCACAAGTTCGCAAAGGCTCGATCCGCGTCTCAGCTATCCGGCCGACGTGTTGCGCGTGATCGACGGCGACACCTTCGAGGCGCGGGTGCGCGTGTGGCCGGGGCTCGACGTCGACACCAAAGTGCGTCTGCGCGGCATCGACGCGCCGGAGCTTCACGCCCGCTGCGCCGACGAGTACGTCAAAGCGGAGGCGGCGCGCGCGGCGCTGGAAACGATCCTGGCGGAAGGCGAGGTCGCGATTTCGCGGGTCGGGATCGACAAATATGGCGGTCGCGTCGATGCCGCCGTCGCCACCCGCAACACCGCCGATGTCTCCGCGGCCCTCCTCAATGGCGGCTGGGCGCGCAGCTACGATGGCGGCCGGCGGGGAAGTTGGTGCTGATTTCAGGGAACAGGACTCAGCTGTTCAGGTATCGGAACGCGCCGGCGGCGAACACGACCGTGCGGTCTCATCGGCCGTCCGACGCCGGATCTTCCGACCCCCTGATTACCGGGTCACCACCACCCGGGTGCCGACGCCGACCCGGCTGTAGAGGTCTTCGATGTCGGCGTTGTACATGCGGATGCAGCCGTGCGACACGAAGCCGCCGATCAACGCCGGAGCGTT
>JASHRH010000173.1 GCA_030037475.1 Acidobacteriaceae bacterium | reverse complement strand
GCGGAATGTGCTCACAACTGAGGTTGTCGCCTACCTTGCCGATGGCCTGCTGTCCGCCTAGGCAAAGCGCCAGACGAACATCCAGGCCGCGAAGCGCATTCGCGATCTCGACTCGCAAATCGACCATCTCGTTACCGCGCTGGCTGAAACCGGTGGCTCCGAAGCGATTCTACAGGGTATCCGGGAGCGCGAGGCTGAACGCCGGGAACTGGAGCGAGCGCGTAAAGATGAGAAGCTGCTCTCGCGCGAGGAAATCGAGACTTTCGTGTACGGCGCACTACGGAACATTCCAGTTCTCCTGCGCACTGATCCGCTAAGAGCCAAAGCGAAGCTGGCTCAACATGTTGACAGGGTTGTGATGAATCCGCAGCCGGATGGTTCGTATGTTGCTGAAGGAGAATGGGATTTGCTGGGCGACCGATTTGCGCCACAGATGGTTGCGGGGGGTGGATTTGAACCACCGACCTTTGGGTTATGAGCCCAACGAGCTACCAGGCTGCTCCACCCCGCAACTCCATCGTAACAATGCCCTGGAGGCCGGTCAAACCACGCCCACCCTTGCGGTGCTGTCAAATCAAAGCGTTGTGATGCTCGTCACACCGGCTTGTGCGCTGGCGCACAGCCCCTGGTTCACGCCCCCGCGACACTAAAAGCATCTTGGCGAATCGCAAGCCGGGAGGAGCGCTCGTATGACCCTCCAGTCAGACAAGATTCACGAGTTTGCGGTGCCGGGCAGGATCGCGGTCGCGACCGATCTGACGGATACGGACTATCTGCTGCCGTATGCGATTGCCCAGGCGAGAGCCAGCCGCGCGTCGCTGATTCTCATTCACGCTGTGTTGCCGCACGAATCCTCGCCGATGGAAGGCGCCGCTGCCTGTTACGATCCGCTGCGCATGGATCGGGACGCGCGCCTGATGCTGGAAGGACTGGCACGCAACGTCCGTGACCAGAGAATCGAATGCGCGACTGCGGTGCGCCACGGATTCGTTCCTGACGTGATCAGCGAGGTAGTGCGTAACTCCGGTGCGGGCCGCCTGATCCTGGGAACCCACGGGCGCCGCGGCGTGAAGAAATTCGTCCTGGGTTCCGTTGCCCGGCAACTGCTGGAAGCTATCGAAGTGCCGGTCTGCACCGTCGGGCCGCGCGCGCACAAAGAGACGATGACCCCGCTTGAGACGATTCTGCATCCCGTGTCGCTGGGCGGAATGCACGAAGCCAGCGCGGCACTTGCCCTGGAGCTTGGCCGCCAGTTTGGCGCGCATGTGGTGCTCCTGCACGTGGTGCCTCCGGCTCCGGCTTCAGCGCGCGATTCAGGCCGGGCGATCGCGGTAGCCACCGAGCAGCTGAATCGCATGATTCCGGCGGATGCACTGCCGTGGACGCGAGTGGAGATCCATCCTGCGCACCGAACCATGGTGGCCGAAATCCTCGCTGCGGCGGAAGAAACACGCGCGGGACTGATTGTGCTGGGCGTGCACGCGCCCGCGCATAGCTGGCTGCCCGGTACCGAACCGGCTGCGTACAGGATTCTGGTGTCCGCTCCCTGTCCGGTGCTGTCGCTGCGGGTGAATCCGTCGGCACTCGCGCTCGAAGCCGAGCGCGAACGGGAAGCCAATGCGATTTCGGGCTGAAGGAGAGACGGGTGACGGGACGGCGCGAACCCAGGGACGAAATGCGATGCTGTCCTTTGCCTGGGGAGCGTATGTCCTCGATTTCCTCGGCGAGGCTGGGTCGGCGGGCGCATGCCAGGTCATTCAGAGGAGGATCGTCCGGCTGTGCGACGCCCGCCCCAGTCAATAGTCTGCCGGGACAGGGAGGCCATGCGGCGAACCGGCGCGGCCTTCCAGGAGCTTACTGGTTACGAGCGAAGCTGCCGCGCGCATCCGTGCAGCCAGGGAGTGGCACTCTATGCCCGCTGCCGTAAAGAACGCGAATTCCGCGGCGCGCGAGGTTCCGGATCGCTGCACTCAGTGCACGCAGCGCGCGGAACGCATTTTCTGCAATCTTCCCGATGATGCGATCGAGTACTTCGACGAGATTGCGATGCTGATTTCCTATCCCAGCCGTTCCATCGTCTTCGAGGAAGGCCAGCGTGCGGCGGGGATCTTCGTGATCTGCGGCGGCCAGATCAAATTATCGGCTACCTCGCGCGACGGTCGCACCATGATCCTCAAGATCGCTGTGCCCGGCGACGTGCTGGGGCTGACCGCGACGCTCAACGACCTGCCGTATGAGGTCACCGCGGAAACACTGGAGCCCTGCCAGGTGCGCAGCGTGCGGCGACGCGATTTTCTGCAATTTCTGGGGCGCTTCGGCCACGTCAGTCGGCAGGCAGCTCAGGTGATCGCCCACGAGTATCACGAAGTCTTCCTCGATGCACGCCGTCTGGCTCTCTCCGGCTCGGCGGCTGGGCGTCTGGCGCAATTGCTGCTGGACTGGGCCCGCACCGGCTCCTGCGGCAAACCGGAAATGCGCTTCACCATGGCGCTCACCCACGAGGAACTGGCCAATATGGCGGGAACCTCGCGCGAGACGGTGACGCGGCTGCTGAACCAGTTCGAGCGCGACGATCTGATCGAGCGCCATGGCGCCATCATCTCCATCCTGCGGCCCACCGAGATGGAGCGCATCGTCGGCTGAGCGCGCAGGGCCCGCCGCAGTTCTGTGCGCGCGGTCACTGTTTTTCGTGACCCGCATCACGGCTCGAATCTTCGACCGGGCATAGCGTCGTATGTAAGCCCAATCCGCGGAAAGCGAGGGCGCCGGTCATGAGTGCTTCCGGCCATTCCGCAGGCAGACACCGGGAAATCAGCTATCTGGGCCGTGCCAGGCCGTTCCCGTTCCGAACCATTGTGGCGGCGACCGACTTCACAGAGGAATCCTCCGCAGCCCTCCGCTGCGCGCAGACGATTGCCCGGCATCAGCACGCCATGCTGTTGCTGGTGCATGTCATCGATCCCGTCGGCTATGCATTTCCCGCTGGTGCACCGCCATCCCTGGACCGCGATGCCGCGGCCCGCGAAGAAATGGCGCGTATCGAAGCCGAGGTGCGGCAGCAGGGCATTGCTGTGCATTCGCGCGTGGAAACCGGAGTCGTGTGCGAGCGCATTCTGCTCTCGCTCAGGGATCACGCCGCGGCCCTGCTGGTGCTGGGCACCAAAGCGATCACCGGAGCGGGACGCGCGGCTCTCGGCATGGTCACGCGGCAACTGCTCGCGCGTTCCCCTTGTCCCATCCTTACCGTCGCGCCCGACGATCCGGCCCGGCCGCGGGACTTTGGGCGCTGGAACAACGTGCTGGTCGCCACGGATTTTTCGGCAGCCTCACTGAGCGCGCTGCACTACGCGCAGCGCGTGGCGGGTAATCACCTCATCGTGATGCACTCGGCCCGCTGCGGCCGGCATCTGGAATGCCCCAACTGCCTGGAGCGGCTGCGCTTTCTGGCGCCATTCGATGAGGCTCACGGTCTGCCCGTGGATCACGTCGTCACCGGCGGCGACCCCGCTGGCGTCATTGTCGCGGCTGCGGCCCGGCTCAAGCCCGACCTCATCGTTCTGGGCGCGCCCTCGCCCGAGCACCAGGCGGGCGACATCGAGCAGAGCACCGTCGTGCAGGTCATCTCCGCCGTTGCTGCGCCTGTGCTCATCGTTCCGGAAAGCCGCTACCGCTCCGAGGACGAGGTCATCGCCGAAGTGGCGACAGCAGACTGAACGCGCCCCCAACGAGGGAGCTTCCGAATCGTTTCGTCTCAACGGAGGGTCCTTCCCGGCTCGGTGTGGATCACCTCCACGCCTGTCCCGGCGAGTTCCTTTTCCAGAGCAGCCGGCGTGCCGGTCAGCACGGGGAATGTGCCAAAGTGAATGGGCAGCACCGATTTCACTCCCAGAAATTTTGCCGCCAGCGCCGCGCCTTTCGGCCCCATGGTGTAGTGGTCGCCGATCGGCAGCATCGCCAGCTCAGGATGGTGCAGCTCCCGGATCAGCTGCATGTCGGAGAAAACGGCGGTGTCTCCGGCGTGGTAGAGCACCGGGCCGTTCTCGATGGAGAGGACAAAGCCCGCGGGATCGCCGCCGTACACGATCTTGTCGTCGTCTGTGATGCTCGAAGAGTGCCGCGCCTCGGTCAGCGTGAAGGTCACGTCGGCGTGGGTGTGCGAGCCGCCGACGTTCATGCCGGCGCCGTTCTTCAGGCCTTTGGATTCAAACCAGTCCATCATCTCCACCATGCCGAAGCTGTGCGCGTCGTGCTTCTTCGCCAGCGGCAGAGCGTCGGCGATATGGTCCATGTGGCCATGCGTCAGCAGCAGCAGGTCGATCTTCTCCGGCAGCTGATAGCCCTTCGGGTATTTCGGATTGTGCTCGATGAAAGGATCAATAAGGACAGTCGTGCCTTTGGCTGTGACGATGAGGACCGTGGCATGTCCCAGCCAGGTGATGGAAACGCCTTTAAGATTCGCCATGGATGAAAATCCTCCGCAGATCAGCATCGCACCTTCCTGCTGGGGATGCGAGGCGCTGTGTTCTGCCGGTCTCCTGGTTCAGTTTGAGGCTGTTTTGAAGGGGCACAGCTTTACAGCTTGCGGAAAAACTCGATTCTTTGAAGGGGCACGGCTTCAAACCGGGGAGCTTCAGCCCCCGAGAGATGGTTTCTTTCAAACTGACCCAGGACCGCGCTGCCAGGAATCCGTAAATTCGCCGGCTTACGCGAACCGGTCCCGCGGATCGCTGGAGGCGTGCGCCAGCAGAAAGACCAGGATGACGCCGCCCACCATCACGCCTTCTTCCACGTCCACCGACACCCGGTGGAGATGATTGAAGCCAACGCGGTTGGGATTGGTTGGCGGAACGGCTTCGATGGCTCCGCCGGCGGCGATGCGATAGGCCTCCATTCTCGGGATGATCCAGAACTGCGAGAATGCTGTCAGCCCCAGCATGATGAGCGTGACGACGATCCCCGCTAGGGCGCTGCCGCGATACACGCGCAGCACACGCCCCAGTGCCAGCAGGATCACCATCAGCCCGCCGCAGAAGAGTCCCTCATGATGCAGAACGCGCAGGCAGACCGCGACGATCGTGCCGGCCTGATGCGTGTCCGTCAGGATGCTGAACGCCGCGCCGGCGGCGACAGGGAAAAAGAAGAGGCCGCCCAGCCAGATCACCAGCGCCAGCCAGACGATGGAGCGGAGCAGAGTTTTCATGGCAGCAACAGCGTACAGCGTTCAGCCGTCAGCGTACAGCGCGGATGAAGGCATCCGCGTCTGCGGTTGAATCTGAAGGCCGGAATTCGGCCGTCTACCGCTGCGGCGTTCCGTAGATGCTGGGTCTCCCGATCAGCCGCTGAATCCGCTGCGGGATCGGCGGATGTGTGGAGAAGAGGTTCGCGAAGCTCTGCCGGCTCAGCAGCGGCTGCACGATGAACAGGTGCGCCGTGGTGGGCGAGCCTGGCATCGGGATACGCTTCGAGTAAGCGTCGAGCTTCTCGAGTGCGCTGGCCAGCGCGTAGGGATTGCCGGTGATGTGCGCGCCGGTGGCGTCGGCCTCATACTCCCGTGTGCGTGAAATCCAGAGCTGGATGAGCATCGCCGCGAAGGGTGCCAGAATCAGCATCACCAGCGCGCTGAGGGCTCCGCCGCGCCGGTTGTTCCCGCCGCCGCCGAACCCGCCAAACAGCTCCGCCCACCAGGTCATGCGCGCCAGCAGCACAATGGCGCCGGCGAGCGTAGCCGCAATGGAACTGGTCAGAATGTCGCGGTTGCGCACGTGGCCGAGTTCATGGGCCAGCACGCCTTCCAGTTCGTCATCGTTCAGCAGTTGCAGGATTCCGTGGGTCACCGCCACCGAGGCGTGCTTCGGGTTGCGTCCGGTGGCGAAGGCGTTCGGCGCTTCCGTGGGAATCACATAGATCTTCGGCATGGGCAGGCCAAGCCGTCCCGTCATCCGTTCCACCACTTCATAAGCGCGGGGCAACTGCTCGCGCGTTACCGGCTGCGCGTTGTACATCTTCAGCGCGAGCTTGTCGGAATAGAAGTAGCTGAAGAAGTTCATGCCGGCGGCGATCACGAAGGCGATGATCATCCCGCCCTCGCCCCAGCGGCTGCCGATCAGAACCAGGAGTACCGTCAGGACGGTCAGCAGCAAAGTGGTCTTCAGGGCATTCATTCCATGTCTCCTCGCTGGAGCTTCGATTCCTATCTTTTCACAAAGATTCCAACGGTGGGAAAAGAGGGGGTGCGCGCTTTAGACGCAAACCAAAGTCACCGCGTTATCCATAATTCAGAAACATGATCTGCCGGTAATATGAATTTCCAGAGAACACCGCTTGCAATCATGCCTGAAGAGCTGGTAACGCATTGATTTCAGGAGAATTAAGAATGGACCCGTGATTGCTAGGGTTACACGTTCCTATGTCGAGATTCCCCGTTCCTGTCATGAGCATACCCCACTGCCCGCAGACAAGATTCAGCGAATCGCATGTCATGCCTGAAAACTGCGTTCCCGGAAGGAATGCTGGACAGGTTCACCGTTACCACGCAATTTGGAGGTTCTCAATGAATTTCAGTCGTAAAGTTGGTCTGGCTGCCCTGATTCTCGCGCTGACGCTGTTCTTCGGCTATCGCCCGGCAGTCGCCCAGACGCAGATTTCCGGCGCGATTGCAGGAACGGTCACCGATCCCAGCGGCGCCGCTATCCCCGGCGCGAAGATCACCATTACCAATACTGGTACCGGGGTCACCAAGACGGTGAAGTCTGGAGCCGCAGGCGATTATAGCGTCGGTCTGCTCCAGCCCGGCCAGTACACGGTGCAGGTCGCGGCGACAGGTTTCCGCACCGCCGAGCAATCCGTCGCGGTGGCGGTTGGGCAGGCGGCTACGGTGAATATATCGCTCGCGATCGCTCAGGGCGTACAGACGGTGCAGGTGGAGGGAACAGCGGTGCCCATCCTCCAGACCGAGAACTCCAATCTTTCGACAACCCTGACCCAGCAGCAGGTGGACAATCTGCCCAACCCCGGCGGCGACATCACCAACTACATCAATATGACGACCGGTGTGGTCGAGAACACGCAGATGGGCTACGGCAACTCTTCGGCCTTTGGCCTGCCGGCGACGTCCAACAATTTCACGGTGAATGGCGCCGAGGATAACGATCCCTTCCTGAACCTGAACAACTCCGGCCCCAGCAA
>JASHRH010000172.1 GCA_030037475.1 Acidobacteriaceae bacterium | reverse complement strand
GGAAAGGTGTAATGGTCGGTGAGCAGATAGTAGAGCATTACACCGACGGCATAAAGATCGGCAGGCTCGCGCGCATTGCGCGCATCCCGGATCTGCTCGGGCGCCATGAACATCGGGGTTCCAAAACGATCGCCAGGCCGCGTGAGCCGCGTCCCACCGGCGGCACCGTAGCACAAGGCGAGACCGAGATCGGAAATCTTCGGAACCGGCAGTCCGGTCGCGCCAGCCATGCCGGGCAGCGGGCCGGTGAGCAGGATGTTGGCAGGCTTCAAATCCCGATGAATGATCCGATGGGCGTGAAGATACTCGAGCCCGCTCAGGATCCCCAGCACCAACGGCACCACCACTGCGGGGGGCAACAGATCGAGCCCGGGCAGCGCGCTTTGCAGGTCTCCGCCCACGACGAATTCGCTCAGCAGCCAGGGCATGCGCTGCTCATCGAGCCCCGAGTCGATGGCGCGCACGATATTCGGGTGCGCCTGCTGGCCCTGCAGCAGTGCCTCGCGGGTGAATCGCTGCCTCAGCGGCAGCTCGCCCGTGAGGTGCTTGAGCCGCTTGAGCGCCCAGAGGCGGCAGGTGGAGGCATCGTACGCTCGATACACCGCGCCCATCGTCCCTTCGCCCAGGCAGCCGAGCAGCCGGTAGCGGCCGACCCGCTCTCCCGTCCCATCGTCGGTCTGCGACAGGCAGGCCTCGCACAGATAGCGCGCGACCGCGGCCAGCTCCTCGGCTCGCCCGTCGCGGTTGGCATGCGCGGACAGATCCTCGCCGCAGTCGGCGCAACGTGCAGGATAGTGAATTCGGGCGCCGGCGGCGCGCGACTGGGTGAGGCAGTCCGGACACAGCTCCGGTACGGCCTCATCCGGATAGCGCAGCACGAAGTGTCCGCAGCCTGAACACTGCCGCTCGATCTGTGAGGGAAGCCCGGCCTCGATGCGCACTCGCAGGCGCGTATACCCGAACTGCAACTCATCGCCATCGTTCAATTCGGCCCATTCGACCGGCTGACCATTCACCAGCACCCGATTCAGTCCGCCGTCGCTCGCGCGACCCAACGCCCGCAGCCGGCAATGCGGCGGACTGACTTCGAGGATCGCATGGTGGCGGGATACAAAGCGGTCGCTCTCCGGCAGCGGCAGGGTTGCCCCGACACCGCGGCCAATGACCAGCTGGCCGGCCGCGCTGAATTCATGAAAGGTGCCGGCCGCCGGTCCGCTGAGCAGAAAAAGCGTAATCTTCATGCACGGGCGGCTTGCCGGAAAAGCTCCGCCAGCGGACCCGTATCCAGGTACTGCGAAAGGCGCGCGTAGCGCATCTGCTGGTCGGGAGTATCGCCACCGTCGGAATCCGCCGCGAACCGAAGCCGTAGCGCTGCCCCGGCCCCTTCGCGTACCAGTAGCGTTGCGGCCTGCGCCTCCAGGAGGCCCTCGCGTTCCGCCTGGGAAAACCAAGCAGCCGCACGCGTCTGCAAAGCCTGCAATTCGCTCGCCGGAGTGTCCGACGCCGTCAGCCGCTCCACCCAGAATGACACGCGCTCATGCTGCGGGAGCAATATCTTCAGCGCGTCTATCAGCGCCTCGGGGTCCGCCAGCCGAGGCAGGACATCCTCCACGGATTCGCTCGGGCCCTCCGCCAGGGCCAGCAGGGCCCGCAATTGTGCGCGGCTTGCCCCCAGAAGCAACCGCTCGATGTCGTCATCCATACTAGGCTCCGAGGTACGCGCACAGCTCCCGAAGCTCTTGCGAAGGCTGAGCGTCTTGAATGTCCTGCTTCACAATGTCGAGCAGGGCCTGTTTGAACCGACGTTCCGCAGTGACCGCCAGGCTGCGGACCTTCCGCCCATCGAGGGGGTGTGTCGGCGTCGTGTATCGGGCCGCAATCGCTTCCCAGGAATTGTCGACACCTGGCTCGGGCAGATAATGCTCCCGGAAGAATACGGCGTGCTGGGATCGGCCTCGGCTGGCGCAGTAGCGCTCCACGCGCCGCACGGCCTCTGCGAATCTGACCAGCACCCAGGCCTCCGAGAAGGCCTGCGACGCATTCTCCAGCAGCTCGTCTATCGACGCAGTCGCTGCGGCGACGCTGCGCTCCGTGTCCACGGAATCGTCTTCCATGGAAACGCAGTGCGCACCGGGCACCGCGCCGGTGGTCTTGGTGAGGCGCGACAGCGCGAACCACCGCATGGCCTGCAGCAGATAGGCGCGGAAGCTCCCCTGCGTGGGGTCGGCACGATTGATGACGCCCCGGAGAGAATCGCGTCCCCGGACCAGGTCGTCCTTGTACTCCCACTCGCGCTGCAGGAACTCCTGGACCATGTCCTCGGCGTCTTGCCGGCGGCCGCGCGAGATGCCCATGAAAAATCGGCGAATCGGTTCATAGTACAGCCCGAGCAGCTCGCTGCGTGCGCCGGGGTCAGACCGCGCCCGAGCCAGCAGCGTCCAGCGTGTATTCATGAAACCATAGCGATTCTCATAGGCCATGGGCCGCGTCCCTCCGGGCGACGCCCGCGTGGGCCTGAGCACTACAAGCCCTCCGTCGAGAAATACTACCCTTGCGCCCGATTACGGCAAATTATTGCTGATCCTCGGGGCTCCACCGGGCGCCGGCGGCGCTCCCCGATTCAGCCTGCGGCACGCCGATGCTCGTCACAGAGTGTCGAGCCGTTGACCACGGTAAGGCACTCGACGCAGAGCTCCGCGCTGCAGATCTCGCAGGCCGCCACCGCTGCGCGGTCATGATGGCGGACACACACGCCGGTCGCAATGACGGTCATCCGTGGATCTCGTGCCGCAATGACGGGCTCCGCCGGCGCTGTTTGTGGGGCGCTTGCCTGGCCGTCGAGCAGAAACTCGAACTCCAAGCGATCGAAGCGCACACGATCCGCGTGGCGCAATCGAACGCGGCCAGAAGGACCCGATGGCTCCAGACGGGTGCCGTTGAGGTAGGTGCCGTTCGTGCTGGACAGGTTGCTCAGGTAGAAATCGCCATGCCTGAACTCGATGATCGCGTGCCGGCGGGAAATCTCCGGTGATGCCAGCACCACGTCGTTTCTCCATTCACGACGTCCGATTCGAGTCCTGCGCTCGCGGATTTCATGGCTCGAGGGTGTTCCTGCCTCACCCAGGGGTACGAGCCGCGCGCCGGGGACCGATTTGCCCCACGCATACCCGGTGATCATTCCCAGGCAGGCGGTGCCGAGCGATGCAACCGCCACATCGAGCCACCGCGGCCATGAGTGGGGGTCGATGGCCGGCATGGCATTCAGCATCGAGGTTCTCCAGGGAGGAGCATCTCGGGCACGCAGCCTGCTGCTCATCCCAACAGGTCCCGAAACCGACTCTCGGCCCAAGGAATAATGGCCTTCAGATCAGCGCGTCCGGTCCGTCGAACCACCTCGTGCACCGTTGCCAGCGCAGCCCGGGCCATTGGGGCCGCCCGGCGCCGATCGCCGAGAGCATGAAGACTGTCGGCAAAGTGCAGGTTGATCTTCGCTAGATCGCCTTCGAACTCCAGGTGCTTTTCCTGATAGACCAAGCGCTCGTACAGCGTGATGGATTGCTCGAAGCGGGTCACCGCCTCGGTGAACTCCAGCATGTCGGCGGACACCATGCCGCGGTTTGCGTACGCGTTGGCGAGACTGTTTGCCAACTCATGCTGACCCTCCTGGTGCACGAGACGCTCGCAAATGGAGATAGCCCGGTCATAAAGGCTTGCGGCCGCCCGGTTATCCCCCATCTCACTCACAGCACTGCCCTTGTTCATGCAAAGTCTTGCCAGGTCCCGGGACAGCTCATCTTGCCCATCCTGATTGATGAGTCGATCCAGAATCCCGATGCCCTGATCGAACAGCAACAGCGCAGTCGGGTAATCACGTAGAACGCTTGCGACATTCGCCCTGTTGCCGTACGAGTTCACCAGATGTGCGGTACAGTCGCGGCGCCGCTCCCGGATGGCAAGCTGCTCGAAAAGCGCGATTGCCCGCCCGTAGCAATCCATGGCGCGCTTCAAGTCACCGAGCGCCCGCAGGGTCACCGCCTCGTTCAAATAGGCGTCGCCGAGACGATCCCGGTAGTCCACTTCGTCGCGACCTTCGACCAGGCGCTCGAATATTTCCCGCGATTTCTGGTGGAACGTCAACGCCTGATCCAGCTCGCGCAGGTCTATCAGCAGCGCACCCTTGGTCAGCCAGCACGATGCCAATTTGGCCTCGTCTCCCAAACGAGTGTAGATCGCGATGGGCCGCTCGAGAGACCTCTGTGCCTCCATGGCATGACCCGTGCGGGCGAAGAGCAAGGTTTTGAATCGATATGCCTCGGCCATCCACCAAGCGATATCGGCGTCATCGCGCTCGCGCGAGAGTTGCTCGTAGATCTCGATGCCGCGGTCCGCGCAGCGCATTGCCCCGGGTAGGTCGTCAAGGAACAGATATACCAAGGCGCTTTCACGGCAAAGCGCTGCCAGCCGCTCTCGCACGTCCTTGTGCCCGCTGCGGATGGCGTGTTCGAACAAGCTTTCGGCGACCTGGTAGATTTTCAGATCAGCAATGGCCTGGGCCTTGCGGCTGTGCATATCCTCACTGTGGCGAACAAGATCCGCGGCCTCCAAGGGGTCGCGGCCGGCCGCTGAGAGCCCCTCGGTCAACCACTTGACCGGATCTTCCCAGCTGGCGTCGCCGAGCGTGCGCTTCAGGTCCGCGACGCGCCGCTCTTTGCGCCGCGGAAACGCGGGTACCGCCCTGGGATAGCGCTTGCCGGTGATTGCTTGATAGGCGACGGCCAGAGCTTCAGCCGCCTGCAGCAGCGTCGTCCAGCGGTCCTTCGGATCGGCCTGGAGACATCGACTCAGTACCTGAGCGATCGGTGCCGGGAAGGCCTGGGACTCGAGCTCCGTGAGCGCATCGAAATCCGA
>JASHRH010000171.1 GCA_030037475.1 Acidobacteriaceae bacterium | reverse complement strand
GATCGGCTGGTGGCCTGCGTGAAGAAGCACCGAAACAAGCCGGCGGCGAAACTGGCAGAGGCAATTCTGAACGAAGTGGCGCGGTTCCAGCACGGGCAGGATCGATTCGACGACGAGACGGTGGTGGTAGTGAAGGTGACGGGGTAAGTCGCCATCCTGAAGAACGAGTGCCGAGAAATCCTCGTTCCGGGTAATCGGAGGCGTAGAATGCCTGCGGATTTAAATTGCCGAAAGGAACAGTTATGAAACGATTCCCAGCCATTTGTTTTGCTGTCGCAGGGGCGCTCTTTGCGGGGTGTGGAATATGGGCACAGTCCACGTCTGCGTCAGCAGCTCTCCCGACGGCGGCTGCGGTGACACCGAAAGCGGGTAACGCAGCGACAGCAGCGCCAGCTCCGGTGAAGCTGGTGCTACAGGAAGGTACCGAGGTGGACCTGAAGTTCGCCCAGGATCTAAGCTCGAAGACCGCTGAAGAGGGCGATCCGGTGGAACTGACGCTGGCTCAGGATGTGAAGGTGGGCGACGTTGTCGTGGCGAGAGCCGGCTGCGCGGCTGTTGGTGAGGTCACGCACGCGAAGAAGGCTGGAATGTTAGGAAAGGGCGGAGAGTTGAATATACGGCTTGATTATTTGAAGGTCGGCAATACGCGGGTAATGCTGCGCGGTTCAAAAGGGCGGGAAGGTAATGACTCAACGGGTGCAGCCGTCGCGCTGACGGTGCTGTTTGGGCCGATCGGACTGATCAAGCACGGCAAGAACATCGATATCAAACAAGGGACGCCGCTGAGAGCGTACGTGGATTCCGACACGCCGCTGCTGCCGGCACCGCCAGTCTCTTAGCGCCAGCTTGCGGGCAGCCTGGAGCCGCAAACTGAGTGTGATCAGCGGCAGTGTGCAGCTGGATGCGACGTTCAGCCAACAGCGGCGAACTGGACGTTTTTCAGCGGTGCAAACGGGGGCATCTTCGGATGCCCCTTTTGTGTTGCGGGGAGGGGGACGCGCGCAACGGGGCGACGCGACGGGAATCTTTCCGGACAGGCGCGGCAGGGCGATTTAGGGGCCCGGGTTTGATATCCTCAAGGGTTTTCCCCGCTGTTGCAGGAGTTCCGAGGGGCAGGCGGGTACAGGGAGCAGGTGAGATGCCGGAACAGCGGGGCAGGAAGTATCACCAGGAGAGGGTAGCGGAGACGCTGCGGGACGAGATCGGGGCCATGATCGAGGGAGAACTGTCGGACCCGCGGATCAGCTTCGCGTACATCAGCCAGGTGGTGCTGAATCCGGGAGGGAAGTCGGCCTTGATTTACGTGGCAGTGGACGGCGGCGCGCAGGAGGAAGCCGACACGCTGGAGGCGCTGATGGCGGCGCGGGGGTACATCCGGCGCGAGCTGCTGGAGCGGATGGGAGTGCGGTTTGTGCCGGAGCTGACGTTCCATATCGACCGCTCGGACAAGATGAAGGCGCGGATCGATGAGCTGCTGGGCAGGAAGAGAAGGACAGGGATCCGAGCGCAGAGCTCAGATCATAGCGGTCAGGGGTAAGGCCGCTAGGGATAAAGCGGTTAGGGGTGAAGCGGCTGGTTAGGAGCAGGGCGACGGAAACGCGGGCCAATTCGGCGAATGGCGAGGCGCGGCACGGGCTGCACGGCCTGGAGGCGGTGCTGGAGGTGGTGCGGCACGGGCAGAGGTTTGCGGTGTGCTCGCATGCGCGGCCGGATGGCGACGCGGTCGGCTCGATGCTGGCCTGCAGGATGATGCTGTCGGCTCTCGGCAAACAGGCGGGCCTGTACTCGGCTGATCCGGTGCCGCAGATTTACCGATGGCTGCCGTGCGCGGCGACGATTCGACAGACGACGCGGGTCAAAGGGAACTACGACACGGCGATTCTGCTGGAGTGCGACGGCATGGCGCGGACGCGGCTGGAGGGTCTGGAGGGCCGGCTGCTGGTGAACATCGATCACCACGCGAGCTGGAAAGCGTTCGCGGAGGTGAACTGGATTGAGGAAGATGCCTGCGCGGTGGCGGAAATGGTCTACCGGCTGACGCGGGCGGCGGGAGTCGCGGTGACGCCGGCGATGGCGACATGCCTGTATACGGCCGTGCTGACTGATACGGGATCGTTCTGCTACGAGGGGACGGATGTCCACGCATTCGAGGTGGCGCGGGAGCTGGTGGAGCGCGGCGCGAATCCGGCGGCGATTGCGCGCGAGGTGTACTTCTCGAATCCGCTGCCGAAGATGGCGTTGCTGGGCACGGCGCTGACGCGGCTGCGGCGCGAAGAGCGGCTGGCATGGCTGTGGGTAACCGATGAGGATATGACGCGGGCAAAGGCCGCCGAGGAAGACTGTGAAGGGATTGTGAACTACGCGATCGGGATCGCGGGGGTCGAAGCGGCGGTGCTGCTGCGCGAGCTGCGGGATGGGAAGATTCGGCTTTCGCTGCGCAGCAAGGGCGGCGTGGACGTGGCGCAGGTTGCGGCAAGCCTCGGAGGAGGCGGTCACCGGCATGCGGGCGGGTGCACGCTGGAGGGGCCGCTGACGACGGCAATGGAGAGAATCCTGGAGACAATGCGGCGCCTGCTGGCGGCGGAAAGCCAGGCAACGCACGGGAGCACGCGGACGGAATCGCCGGGGATGAATCTGTTAGGCTGACTTCGGCCTGGTACCAGCGCTTGCGGAGTCCCTGTGTCGCGACAGCATCGGCCTGAGCTGTTTCGGGATGCGGCTACGCCAAAAACGCTTTAGCAGGTCATCATCGGCGGCTATGACCCACGGCCGCGTCCGGGGCGGACGTGTGTGTGCGGGAGCCGCAGAGGGGATTCCGAGGAATCGCGAAGCGGCCTGTGACGGATCAAGCAGAACCAGACGAAAACCAGAGGAAAGGCAGACGATACGCCGGCGGCGAGGAGCAACTGAAGCCGCGGGAGCCGGGGATCGTCGTGCGGCTATGGCGGCGGATTCCGGGCATCGACGTGCCGATGGAAACGGCCACTCTGCTGGTCATGACGGCGTTTTTCCTGTTTTACGGACTGGTGCCGATCTTCGGAGGCGACGGGCTGGGGCTGGTGGGGGCGGACGAACCGCGCTACGCGCAGATCGCGCGGGAAATGCTCCAGCGCCATGACTACATCACGCCGGTACTGTGGGGGCATCCGTGGCTGGAGAAGCCGGCGCTCTATTACTGGCGGGCGATGTTTGCCTTCAAGGACTTCGGGATCCACGACTGGTCGGCGCGGCTGCCCTCGGCAAGCTTTGCGTTCATGCTGGTGGTGCTGATCTGGCTGCACATGCGGCGATTCCGCAACGGGGGACAGCTGGACGCGGCACTGCTGACGGCGTCGTGCGCGGGGATTCTGAGCTTCGCGCGCGGGGCGTCGACGGACATGCAGCTGGCGGCGCCGTTCTGCATCGGGATGCTGGGCTGGTACGCATGGTACGAGACGAACAGCAAGTTCTGGCTGTTCGACCTGTACTTCTTTGTGGGCGCGGCCACGCTGGCCAAGGGGCCGGTGGCGCCGCTGCTGGCGCTGGTGATCATCGGGGTTTTCGCTGGCCTGCGGCGAGAGTGGTCGCTGTTCCGGCGAAGTTTGTGGCCGGCAGGGTTCGTGATGTATTTCGCGATGGTGCTGCCGTGGTACATCGAGGTGCAGCGGCGGAATCCGACGTTCCTGAAGGTTTTTTTCCTGCAGCAGAATCTGGAGCGGCTGGCGACGAACCGGTTCGAGCACTATCACCCGTTCTGGTACTTCATCCCGGTGGTGCTTCTGGGGCTGACGCCGTGGGCGGTGATTGCGGTGACGGCCTTTGCCGACGCCGTGGGCGGAGCGATCAACGAATGGAAGGCCCGAGGCACGAAAGGACGGTATATCGGGCACGAGCGCGCGGGCGATGCATTTCCTGAGTTTCTCGTGCTGTGGGCGGTGGTGGTCATTGTCTTCTTCTCATTTTCCGAGTC
>JASHRH010000170.1 GCA_030037475.1 Acidobacteriaceae bacterium | reverse complement strand
GGAACCTCATCGAGCTCCCAGCTAAAGTGATTCGGGACCGTTTCCGTGGGCTGGACCGGCTGGTGACGGCTCCAGACGGCGCGTTGGTGCCACCCCGGAGGCAGGTCGATCTCAAAGGTAGTCCGCGCGATCGGAACGTCGCTCTGAAAATTCCACCAGTTCTCGCTCATATAGCCGGGAACCTGCGTGATGTCTTCCCAGGCC
This sequence comes from Acidobacteriaceae bacterium, assembly GCA_030037475.1. Lineage (GTDB taxonomy): Bacteria > Acidobacteriota > Terriglobia > Terriglobales > Acidobacteriaceae > Palsa-343. The sequence goes on along the minus strand of JASHRH010000170.1, from coordinate 15,726 downwards.
ACGATGCCGCCAGGATCGGCGCCGGGCGGCGAGGCTGTCCTCACTCGTTCGTCGTTGTAGAGAATTCCCTCGCCGGATGCGTCCACACCCACATCGACATACTCGTTATCCTTCATCGCGTAGCGATGGCCGTCCGGTCCAATGCTCCAGACATGGAAGGATTCCAGTTTGCTGTCTTTCGAGAAGCTGACGAATGGCGTCGCGTAACCTCGCCCTTCCGGACGAAGAATCTTCACCACAACCCGGTCGCGCTCAGTGGCTTTGCCATTCGCATCCACAGTCAGCAGTGTGTCCTGCAACAGGAAGACCGCCTTCGCGTCGCCCCAGTGGCCGGTTGTGGCAGCCGCCTGCGTTACCCAGTCGGGAAGATCGGCGTTTTTGGAGGCGTGGGCGAACCGCGCGCCAGTCGCCAGCAGCAGGCCGGAAAAAGCTATGGCGCTGAGAACCCGCCCCAGGCCTCGATTGCTTACGGAATTCGTGATCATTTCGTCCCCGGCCCGGAGCCCGGCGTTGCCGCGGCGGCCACCGCTACCCGGTCCAGCACCAGTTGCTGCTGATCCTGCGCGCCAACCTTCTGGAAGAAATCCCGCAACTGCGGATAATCCGTTGTTTTATAGATCGTATTGCCGATGGCCAGCAGCCGCGCCTCCTTATATACGCTGCCCTTTCCGCCGTATGCCACCTGATAATCCGCCATTTGCGGGTAGGGAACCTGTGCGTTCGTCGGAACAGTTTCCACGATCAGTCCCGGCGCCAGTGTCAGCGTGACATCTTCGCGCGTAATGAAGGGATAGTGCAGATCTACGGGATTCTCCCGCTGCTGCGCTGCAAACAGGGGCGTTTCGCTGGCCTCAAAGAAGGACGCCGGGAGAATCACGCGCTTGCCGGCCGCCGTCCCCATATTCCCGCTCACATCCAGAATCGCCATCAGATTCGAGGTGTAGTCGGCCAGCGCCAGAAAATGGTTCACCTTCACCTGTACGCCGGCGGGTACACGCGCCTGGACTTCCTTCTCGAAGGCCTTCTTTGTCGCCTCCTCGTCATTCGCCAGCGCATACTGCCGCCAGCGCAGCGCGTCCGTGCCGGTCATGCTGATGCGGATCTGCCCCTGTACCGCTCCGTTTGGCCCGAGGGTCAGATCCGCCGTCCGCAGGATGGCGTTGTCGGTATACGGTCCCGAGGGTACCTCGGCCACCTCCGTGCCATTATCGGTCTGGCGAATTCCGACCATCATTTGGTGCAGCCAGTCCACCTTGCCGTACTCGCAGTACCGTTCACCTGGATCGAAGTATTGCTCCTTGCCGTTCACATTCACAATCGCGATTTCGTCGCTGAGCTGGTTCCACTCCAGATCTCCCAGGTTCAGAATGTTCTGGTTCCGCTCCGTCACAATCATTGCGTAGGCTTTGAAACCCGCGGCCCGCGCCATGGCGATGAACAGACGCGCGATTTCGTTGCTGTCGCCGCGCTTGTTTGCCCAGATGTCCGCCGCTGTTCTGACCTTCGCTCCTTCGGCTTTGTTTTCCTGTTGTGTATGCTCGCGTGTAAAGTCCGTGTTCTCCACAGTCATCGCTGCGGTGTAAATTTTTTGGAGCTTCTGCACGTCCGTGTCTTTGGGCGACAACATCTGCGCCACCACGTCTTTAATCATCCCGGAAGGGTTGGCAAACCGATCGACGTCTTTCGACCAGTATTTGCCTTCGGCCTTCCAGAATTCCTGGCCTGAATCGTAAGGCGAATAGTAGAAGAGCACGCGATACGAAAAGCTGTTGAGCGGCGGCATGTACGGCTCGTCCGGAAGAGCCGGGATATTGTCCACCGCCAGATCGAATCCATCCAGGCCCTCGCGAACCTGAGGCGCCCCTTTGGGCAGCGACTGGAAATAGACGAGGTGACTGGCCACATTCTCATGACCCTGCGCATCGATGCTGACGATGGTCCTGGTCGAATCGGTGGGCACGAAATGATAATGCGCCTCATGTACAAAGAAACGCTTCTGAAGCATCCACGCCGGCGGTTGAAACCAGTCGCTTTCGTAATCGATGGTGTACTGGTACTCGATGATGCTGCCCACGCGCAGATCCGGAAGGGAGAAGACCTTCTCCATCACCTTTTCCTCGCCCGTTTTCAGCAGCTCCTTCTGATAAGGCTTGCCGGTAAAGGGCACAACCGTGCCGTCGGGTTCGATGGTGCGCCCGCGGACCTCATTCACGCTCATGCTGTTCGCAGTCATGCCTTCCGGCGCGGCCTCGCCCTGCTCGTAAGGAATCTGGATCTCGCTGAAGTCTTCCTTGCCCTTCTCCGTCAGGATCTTCACCTCGGCGTAGACCTTGTGGAAGTGCACCTTGTCGTCGACGAGGTCCTCGTAGTACAGGTACACAGCCGCCGCATTCGGCGCCGCCGGGTCCGAGGTCATCTTCAGTTGCTCGGCAGTGGGCTGGCTCCACTCATTGGAGGAAGCGAAAAGCGGGGCGCACGCCAGGACACCCAGGCACAGGGACTGAGCAATACGACGGACAAAAACCACGGCAGCCTCTCGAAAGTACAGCGGTTTCCGGACACGCAGAGTCACGGCGATTCGACACCGATCGAATGCCAACAGGTTTACTTCGGTGGCCCCTTTGTACTCTCCCCCGCAGCCACGTGCAACAGATTTTGCCATCGCATCCGGTACAGACGGATCAATCGACGGATATTCGCCGAATCCGTCCGACATCCGGCTATCTGGCCCGGCGCAGCACCACCTGTTCCTGGTTTTGCGACGCCGCTCCCTGGAAAAAGCCACGCAGCATGGGATAGTCCTTCTGCGTGAAGATCGTGTTGCCCAAAGCGAGCAGCTGCACCGCCGTGTACCCCTCGCCCGTCTGGCTGTAGACGCTCTTGTACTCTCCGCCCTTTGCCATCGGGATCGTTGTGCCCTGCGGCACGCTTTCCATGGTCAGCCCAGGGCCCAGGGTCATGGTTATTTCATCCTGCTGCGCATAGGGATAGCGCATGTCGATGGGATTTTCTCGGGTCTGCGCAGCAAAGGGCGGCTTCACATTCGCTTCAAAGAATGCCGCCGGCACGATCAGTCGCTTCCCCGCGGTTGTCCCCATCGTGCCGCTCACGTCCAGCGTAGCCACAAGGTTTGTTGTCGGATCCGTCAGTCCATCGAATCCGTCGATCTTCACGTGGACGCCGTCCGGCACGCGGTTCTGCATCGCCTTCTCGAAGTCCTTCTGCGCTTTCTCCGCGTCATTGCTGAGCGCATCCTGTCGCCACTGGAGCGCCTCTGCGCCCTTCATGATCACTTCAATCTGTCCCTGCACTGCGCCGTCTTTTCCCAGCGTCAGGTCGGCCTTGCGGAACGTCTCGTTGTCCCGGTAATCTCCCGGCGGCAACATGATCTCCTCGGTCCCGATGTCCGTCTGGCGAATGCCTAACATCTGTGTATGCTCCCAAGCCAGCCTTCCGAATTCGCAATAACGTTCAAGCGGGTCGAAATACATGTCCTTTCCGTTCAGATTCACAATCACAACGTCGTCGGTTAGTTGCGACCAATCCAAAATGTTAGCGTTCAAAAGCCAATTCGATCGGTTGGTAGTCGCCATGGCAGAGGCTCTCAGGCCCGCGGCCCGCGCGAGCGCCAGAAACAAGAGGGCGATTTCATTACCGTTGCCGCGTTTGGCTGACCAGATGTCCGCCGCCGTTTTCACTTGCTGATGCTCGGCTTCGTTTTCCTGCTGAGTGTGCTCGCGCGTGTAGTCAGTATTGTCCAGCGCCATCACCGCCGCGTAGATCTTCTCGAGTTTCGCCTCGTCGCTGTCGCCGGGAGCCACGATCTGCGCCATGGCTGCGTGGATCGCGGGAGAGTCCCGGGCAAATCGATCCACGTTCTCTGACCAATCCCGACCCTCTTGCTGCCAGAACTGCTTTTCGCTCGTGAAGCGCGTGGAGTAAAAATCGAGTTGGTAGGACACACTACCCGACGGGGGCAAGTACTCTTCGTTCGGCATCGCGGGAACGTTGTTCACCACCAGGTCATATCCTGCAATCCCGGCTTTCACCTTCGCCCCAGCTGGCAGGATCGGCGTGTACGCAGCGCGCCCGAGATTTCCCGGTATGAACTGATAATGAGCATAGTGGGTAAAAGCTCGGCGTTGAAGCATAAACCAGGGAATCTCATAGAAATACGGATTAAAAGTAACCTCGTAGCGATATTGCAGGATACTGCCTACCTGCACTTTCGGCATCGTGAATGCTTTCTCCATCAGCCGGGCTCCGCCTGCCCGAACGACTTCCTTATCGAATGGCTTTCCGGTGAACGGAATAACTGTTCCGTCAGGCTCGATGGTGCGTCCTTCGATCGCTGTCACATTGACCTGTCCAAGGTTGACGGACGCACTGCCGCGTGGATACACGATCTCAACATCGCTAAACTGCGTTACTCCCTCTTGGGCAAGAATCTTTATAGTGGCGGACACACTGTCAGCGTGTGATACGTCGTCTACCCTCTGCTCCCAATCCAGATAGACCGCCGCCGCTCCCGGCGCATCCGGGTCCGACGTCATCTTCAGTTGCTCCGGGGTCGGCTTCGTCCAGTCCGCGGCAAACGACTGAATGCAGGCCAGAACGAACAGGGAAAAAAGCAGGAGAGAACAGCGAATCAAGCGAGCCACGACGGATGCCTTTCAGCCGGGAGATGTCGGCCGCAAACGTACCTCTGCCACCCCGGAAGTCTCCGGGCAGGTTTCTGTGCATTGCTGTGGCGAACCCTTTTTACGCCGCGGGGCGCCGCCACGCAACAAATTTGTTTTTCCCTATGTTGACTGGCCTGTTAACACAGGATGAAAGGAAAAGCTCTACCCTGCTGGGCGGGATTCTCCGCCTTACAACGGGATATTCCCGTGCTTCTTCGGCGGGTTTTTGTCCCGCTTCCCATCCAGCATCTCCAGCGCCGCGCATAATTTCCGTCGCGTTTCATGGGGCAGGATCACGGCATCCACGTAGCCCCGCTCTGCGGCAATGTACGGGTTCGCGAACTGTTCGCGGAACTCGTGCACGCGCGCAGCCCGTGCCTCGGCCAGCGCCGCCGCGCGCTGCTCCTCGCTTAATGGGCCTTCGCGCGCCTCCATCTCGCGCACCGTCTCCTGTAGTTCGCGCCCATAGACGATGTTCACTGCGCCCTCCGGCCCCATCACGGCAATCTCCGCAGTCGGCCACGCCAGGTTCACGTCGGTGCGGATGTGCTTGGAGCTCATGACGCAGTACGCGCCGCCGTACGCCTTGCGCGTGATCACCAGCAGCTTGGGCACTGTTGCCTCGGCAAAGGCGAACAGCAGCTTGGCCCCATGCCGGATAATCCCGCCGTACTCCTGCTGCGTTCCGGGCAGAAATCCAGGCACGTCCTCCAGCGTGATCAAAGGAATGTTGAACGCGTCGCAGAAGCGCACGAAGCGCGCTCCCTTTACGCTGGCGTCGATGTCGAGCACGCCCGCCAGCACCGCTGGCTGATTGGCGACGATCCCCACCGGCCGGCCATTCATGCGCGCAAAGCCAACCACCAGGTTGCGCGCAAAATGCTCGTGAACCTCGAAAAAGTATCCATCATCCACGATGCGCGTGATCGCATCCTTCATGTCGTACGGCTGACTGGATTCTGCCGGTACCAGATCGTCCAGCTCGCGATCCGCGCGATCCACCGGATCCGTGCACGCCCGCCGCGGCGGATCGTCCAGATTATTCGACGGCAGAAAACTCAGCAGCTCGCGTACCATCGCCAGGCATTCGGCGTCCTCGTGCGCCAGAAAATGCGCCACCCCGGAGACTTCATTGTGCGTCGTCGCGCCGCCCAGCTTCTCCTTGGTCACGTCCTCGTGCGTCACGGTTTTGATTACGTCCGGACCGGTGACAAACATGTAGGAGGTCTTGTCCACCATCAGCGTAAAATCGGTGATCGCCGGCGAATACACGGCCCCGCCGGCACAGGGACCGAGAATCGCTGAAATCTGTGGCACCACGCCGCTGGCCAGTGTGTTGCGCAGAAAGATGTCCGCGTACCCGGCCAGCGACACCACGCCCTCCTGAATCCGCGCTCCGCCGGAATCGTTCAGCCCGATGATGGGCGCGCCGACCCGCATCGCCGTGTCCATCAGCTTGACGATCTTGCCCGCATTCGCCTCGGAAAGCGATCCTCCGAAGACGGTGAAATCCTGGGCAAAGACAAAAACCGTCCGCCCGTCGATTTTGCCGTAGCCGGTCACGAAGCCATCGCCAGGGACGCGCTTCTCGTCCATGCCGAAATCGGTGCAGCGATGCTCGACGAAGCGGTCGGTTTCCTCGAAGGTGCCTTCATCCAGCAGCAGCGCCACGCGCTCGCGCGCATTCAGTTTCCCCTCGCGCCGCTGCCGTTCGCGCCGCGCCGCGCCGCCGCCTTCTTCGGCCAGCCGGTTGCGCCGCTCCAGCTCATCCAGCAGATGCTTTTCCATCGAGGGGATTGTACAGAAATCGGGGCCCGACGTTCCCGCTGCTCGTTCCACCGGCTACCATAGACAGCGATGACCGACGCTGCCCGCAAAATCGCCGCTCTGCGCGAAAAGATCCGCCATCACGAGCATCTCTACTACGTCCTCGACGCGCCGGCCATTTCCGACGCCGAGTTCGACGACCTGATGCGCGAGCTACAGCGTCTGGAAGCCGAGCATCCGGAGCTCGTGACGCCCGACTCGCCGAGCCAGCGCGTCGGCGGCAAACCGAAGGAAGGTTTTCCGAAGGTGGCGCACTCGCGCCCTATGCTCTCTCTTGACAACGTGATGAGCGAAGAGGAGCTGCGCGACTGGGATCGCCGCGTTCGCCAACTGGCCGGCGAGAATGCTGAGATCGGTTACGTCTGCGAGTACAAATTGGACGGTATTTCCATGGCCCTCCAGTACCGCCCCGGTCCCAATGGCTCAGCCCACCTGGCGCGCGGCCTGACGCGCGGCGATGGAACCACCGGCGAAGACGTGACCACCAATGTCCGCACCATCCGCTCTATTCCGCTCTCCGTCTCTGGGGCACAACTGCACAAGGCTGATGTCTCGCAGAACTTCGAGGTCCGGGGCGAAGTCGTGATGCCCCTGGCCGCCTTTCGCAGAGCGAACGAAGAGCGCGAAACCCAGGGGCTCGCCCCGGCCGCCAATCCCCGCAACTATGCCGCAGGGACCATCCGCACGCTGGAGCCGAACATCGTCGCGCAGCGGCGGCTCGATTTCTATGCATACTTTCTTCTGAACGAGCGCGGCGAAGACCTGCTGCCGGAGCAGGCCGGGGCTCTGGACGCGCTCACCGCGCTCGGCTTCCGCGTGAATCCGCATCGCGCGGCAATGCCCGGCATCGACAAGGTTCTGGCTTTCATTGAGCGCGCCGGCGAGCAGCGCGAGACGCTCGGCTACGAGATCGACGGCGTCGTCATTAAGGTCAACGCCACGCAAGTGCAGCAGCACCTCGGCTACACCGGACGCGCACCACGCTGGGCCGTCGCTTTCAAATTCACCGCGCGCGGGGGCATCACGCAGGTCGAGGACATTAAAGTCCAGGTGGGTCGCACCGGTAAGCTCACGCCGGTCGCCGTGCTCACGCCGGTGTCCATTGGCGGCACTACGGTCAGTCGCGCCACCCTTCACAATGCTGACGAGATCGAGCGGCTCGGCCTGAAGATCGGCGATTACGTGAAAGTGGAGCGCGGCGGCGACGTCATTCCTAAAGTCGTCGCGGTCGTCGACGACAAGGAGCATCCACGCGGCCATCGCGCCTTTTATTTCCCGTCCCACTGCCCGGAGTGCGACAGCGAGGTGGTCCGTACCGAAGGCGAAGCCGATTACCGCTGCGTGAACATCGACTGCCCGGCGCGCCTGCGCGAGAGTCTGCTCCACTTTGCCTCGCGCGGCGTCATGAACATCGAAGGCCTCGGCGAAGCCGTCGTCGCGCAGCTTCTGGATCGCCGGCTTGTCCGCAGCCTGGCAGACCTGTATACGCTCACCGATGACGATCTCGCGCAGCTTCAGCACGAAGTGACCACCACCGACAAAAAGACCGGCGAAACAAAGACCCGCACCCAGGCGCTGGTGGGACCGAAAGAGCGTCAGGCCCTGCTGGCGGAGATTGCCGCCTCAAAGAAAGCCGGGCTGGCACGCGTGCTTTTCGGTCTGGGCATTCGTTTTGTCGGCGAGCGCACAGCGCAGCTCCTGGCGGAAGAGTTCGGCTCCATGGAAGCGCTGATGGTGGCTTCTGCCGACGATCTGGAGCGCGTGAATGAGGTAGGCCCGCGCGTCTCGCAGGCCATCCACGAATTCTTCGAGGAATCCCGGAACCGCGATCTTGTCCACAAACTGGAAAGGGCAGGCGTGGTGATGACCGCCGAGAAGCGCAGGAAAACCTCCCAGCTCGGAGGCCTCACCTTTGTGCTCACCGGGACGCTGCCCAACCTGTCTCGCGAGGAAGCGAAAGCCAAAATCGAAGCCGCCGGCGGCCGTGTCTCCGGGTCCGTCAGCAAAAAGACGTACTACGTCGTCGCCGGCGAGGACGCCGGCTCAAAGCTGGACAAGGCGCGAGAACTGGGTGTCAAGGTCATCGATGAAGCCGGATTGGAAGAGCTTCTGCGCTGAAAGCTATTTCGCGCTCCGCTCGGTCGCAGCGTCTGTCGTTGAGTGGGCGGCAATCTCCCGCGTCATCGTCGCGCCCAGCACCTTTCCTTCGCCCGATTCCTGCACGAAGGCTACCAGCCGCAAATTCCTGGGATCGACGCCGTTCCACAGCTTCACGCGGAAGCTCTGCTGAAAATCCTTCCCTTTCTCCATCTTTCCGATCTTCACCAACTCCTTCACAACGGCAACGTTGGTCAGGGTTTTGCCGTCATTCTCACCGGCAAGGACATCGGTTACGGTTTTGTCCAGCGCGACGGCCAGGTAAACGTCCCCTCCGTGCCTTTGACCGGCAGCACCAACAACCACCTGCCCGGCAAGAAAATCAGGATCTCCCGGATCCAGGATCGACGATTCAATCTGCATCGGCAGCATGTGCGCAGCGGCCAGTTGCGCGAAGGATTGCCGGATCTGCTGCGGTTGCGACGGCTGCAGAACCACATCGCCGTCCAGAATGATCTGCGGCGTGTAGGCTTCGCTCAGCCCCAGCCGGCTTATGTATCCCTGCTGGCGCTCCGTCATCTGCGCGGAGGAATAGGGATCCTTCCAGCCGTCATGGTTCCAGTAGTCCACATGTTCGCTGAGGACAATCAATTCCGCCCCGGGAACGGGCTGCGCCGCGTCCAGCTTCTGCACCCAGATGTCGACGGGAGGGCAGCTGGAGCAGCCTTCCGACGTAAACAACTCCATCAGGATTGGTGTTCGCGCACCCGTGTCGGCAGCGCATGCCTGAGATCCGCAGACTCCAGGCAGGAAAAGAAGAGCAGGAGCGATTCGCAGGGAAATGGAACGGAAGAAAGAACCTGGGTTCATTGAGCTCACCCTACCAGCAGGAATTACGGCCTGCCATAGCCACTCTGCTCCAGGGGAGCCTGCCCGGTCCTTACCCCTTGGGCGCGAAGTATCCCTCCATCGTCCGCGCCTTGTACCGGCGGTCCAGACAGTAGAGATAAATCGGCCGGAACGATCCATCCAGCTTGAAGTCCGCTGGCTTGTAGACCAGCGCGTACTGGCTGCGCAGCTCCTTCTGGATCTGGTCGAAGCTCACCGGCATATCCTCAACGGAAGTCGGGAAGTACGCTTTGCCGCCCGTCGCCAGAGCCATCTTATTCAGCACATCGTCGCCTTCGTCGCGGCTGGGGCTCGCATTGGTGCTGATGGCATAAATGTTGGTGTCCGCGCGCTGGCATTCCTTAATGGCGTCGTTGAGATAGGCGTGGCTTTGATCGTCATCGCCATCGGAGATCAGCACGATCATCTTCCGCACCGGCTCCTGCCCGCGCGAGGTGAGCAGTTTGTCCCGGCATGCGCTGTACACCGCGTCATAAAGAGCTGTTCCGCCGCCGGGCTGCAGGGAATCGATGCCGGCCTCCAGCGAATCCAGATTGTTCGTCCAGCTCTGCCGGTAATCCGGAGCTACGTCAAATCCCTCCACAAACGCCTGGTCCGTCTGCGGCCGGATCACCTGGAGCAGGAACGCCTTCGCCGCCTGTTGCTCGTACTCGAACCGCTGCCGGATGGACGAGCTGGTGTCGATCAGGATGCCCACCCGGAGCGGGAGATTCGTCTGCTGCGTAAAGCTGTAGACCCTGGCTGGCGCCAGATGATCGTCCAGCAGCGCAAAATCGCTCTGCTTCAGGTCGCTGATGAACTGCCCATGCTTGTCCGTGACCGAGAAGACCAGGTACACCTCGTTGACGTTCTCCTGAATCGTGAACGGGCTGTTGTCGGTTTTGCCCGAGTTTTTCGCCGTGGGCGCTGCCGCCGGGCTTTTTGTGCCTGCCGGATCGGTCGCCGTCTGCGCCGACAGCGCGGCCGCGCAGCAGAACACACACGCCAGGACCACTGCCGGACGCACCATTCTGGAAACTACAGCTTTCATGGGAACGTTCTTATCTTAATTTTTATCCCGCTGCCCAGGCAAGCACACGCCAGGGATCCGGGCTGTTCAGTTTTATTTGCCCAGCTTGCCATCTTTCCGTTCGCCCCGGCAGAATCGAGGCATGGACGAACTCCACCCCGGCCCTCTTTCCACCAACGAGAAATCCCGCATCTCCACCCCCGCCGCGCCCGCCGCCATCGGGCCGTATTCGCAGGCCGTGCGCATTGGCGATTTCGTGTACAGCTCCGGCCAGATCGCCCTGGATCCGGCCACCGGCGCGCTGGTCCCCGGCGGCATCGCTGAGCAGACCACCCGCGTAATGGAAAACCTGAAGGCGATCCTGTCCGCGGCTGGCTCCGATCTTCTCCGCGTCGTCAGGACGATCGTCTTCCTGAAAAACATGAATGACTTCGCTGCCATGAATGCCGTTTATGCCCGCTATCTGGCGCCCGAGGGCGTGGTGGCGCCGGCGCGCTCCACCGTGGAAGTCGCTTGCCTGCCCAGGAATGCCCTCGTTGAAATCGAAGTCATCGCCACCGTATAAGGCCCACGCGTCCAATTGGAAAGGAGTCCCGCATGTCTGACACGAAGCCGGCCAAAATTGAGAAGTCCGATGCCGAGTGGCACGCCCAGCTCACTCCCGAGCAGTATTACGTGACCCGGCAGAAGGGTACCGAGCCGGCCTTCACGGGCGCGCTGACCTACAACCACGACGATGGCATGTACCACTGCGTCGCATGCGGCGCGGAACTCTTTGCCTCCGATGCCAAGTTCGACTCCGGCAGCGGCTGGCCGAGCTTTTCGATTCCCGTGGATTCAGCGGCTGTGGAGACGCATGAGGACACCAGCTTCGGCATGCGTCGCGTGGAGGTCACCTGTGCCCGCTGTGGCGCCCATCTCGGTCACGTCTTTCCTGATGGACCGCGTCCGGCCGGGCTTCGCTACTGTATCAACTCCGCCGCGCTCAGCTTTGCAAAAGCAAAGTGACCGCGCTCGGCCGGAGCAGACGCGCCCGGACTGGAACCGAATCAGGGTTTCCTGGCTGGCCGGTTCTTAGCTAACCGGTTCTTAGCTGACCGCTTCTTTGGCTGACCGGATTTTAGCTGGCCGCTTTTTAGCTGTCTCTACGCCTTCGCGACCTTGCCGGCCTTCAGGCAGCTGGAGCAGACCCGCAGCCGCCTGGTGCCGCCGCCCACCTTCGCCCGGACCGGATGCAGATTCACGTTCCACCGGCGCCTGGTCACGTTGTGCGCATGGGAGATGTTGTTGCCAAACTGCGGACCCTTGCCGCAAATGTCACAAACCTGAGCCATGATGTTCTCCGAATGTGTCGCGATCCGGCCCTCGAACTGGTCTCATCACTGCTCCGGCTCCGGCGATGGCTCGAATGCGGCGCCGCCATCGAAGCGGGCCGCAGAAGATCCCTCGAAGCCGCGAACCCATTATTGAGACCAGTTTCTGATGGCCAAAATCCGCGGGATGTGCGCACGTACGGCTGCCGCCGCGGCGCAGAATCTTCAGTTTACAGGGAATTGCGCGCTGCCACAATCGTTCCCCGGCCGAATTGCCCATTCCGGCCCAGGTGGTTTGTTATCCTGAGCCCTGTGTTAATTCTGTATGCCGTCTATGTGGCCTGCACAATTGCTTTAATAGCCGCCGCGGCAGGCATTGTTCGGCACATCGTGCAGCATCGCCGCGCGGACCGCTCCCAGGCTGAGCCTCCCGACGAGTCCCTCTGAAGCCGTTTTCCTTTTGCCACGAATATGATGTGATGAGGAAGGGGAGGATCGCGCATCCATCTCCCTGGCAGCAGAACCCGAGACCTTTGTTCCGGAGCCGACATGAATCCTGCCACATCCGCTTCCACTCTCCCGCGCTCCTTCACTCTGCCCGCGTTCGCCCGCCGCACCCTCACCGTCATTTTGGGCTCGCTCCTGGTGGCCGTCTGCGCGCACATCGCCTTTCCGCTGTGGTTCACGCCGGTCCCTGTTACGCTGCAGACGTTCGCGGTTCTTCTGCTTGGCCTGGTGCTCAGCCCGGGCCTCGCGGCGTCCGCGCTGGTGCTGTATCTCATCGAAGGCATGGCAGGCCTGCCGGTGTTCGCTCCCACGGGAACGATCAGCCTCCTCCATATTTTCGGCCCCACCGGCGGTTATCTCCTCTCCTATCCCGCGGCCGCCGCGCTGACCAGTTTCCTGCGCCGCCGTTGTTTCGGGACGAAATCCGCCGGCAGCACTTTCGGAGTCTCCATTTTCGCGGCGGCCCTCGGCAGCGTCGTCATCCTGCTCTCCGGAGCCCTCTGGTTCGGCATTCTCACTCGCCAGCCCGTCCTCACGGTTCTCACGATGACCGTCGCCCCATTCCTCGCCGGGGACACGCTGAAGGTCATCGCCGCCGCCGGAGCTGCCACCGGCCTGCGCCGCTTTCGCCGCAGCTGATTTCTAAGCGCCCATCTCCGCCCGTTCCTGCAGGTGAATCCCGCACTCCAGCTTCTGCCCGCCCCATCGCCCGGAGCGCGGATTGTCCGGGTCGACTGGCAGGCTGGTGCAGGGCGCGCAGCCAATGCTCACGTATCCCTGTTCGTACAACGGCAGCAGCGGAATGTTGTGCTCCGCCGCATACTGCCACACGTCGCGCGTGGTCCACTCCGCCAGCGGGTTCAGCTTGCGCAGTGCATGGCCGCCGGGCAACACGAACGTCTCCTCGGTTTTTATGTCGGCGCGCGATTTCGACTGCTGCCGCCGCAGCCCCGTCAGCCAGACGTCATAATTCCGCAGCGCGCGGAAGAGCGGTTCCACCTTCCTCATCGCGCAGCAGCGATCCGGAGCCGTCTGATTCAGAATTCCGAACTCCGCCTCCTGCTGGGCCACCGTTTTCGCCGCCGATACATTGATCAGATTCAGTCCCCACCTCGCCGTCATGCGATCGCGATACGCGAGCGTCTCGGCAAAGTGGTATCCGGTCTCCACGAAGATCACCGGCACGGCAGGCAGAATCTCCCGCACCAGATGCAGCACCACCATCCCTCCCGCCTGAAAGCTGCAGGTCACGCAGACGCCGCCCTCTTCCGCAGCCTGACCGGACGGCCCGGCCGGCAGCCGCTCCCGCAGGAACTCCTTCGCTTTCATCTCCAGTCTCATCGGTCCTCTTCCGTTGCAAACCGCCGCCACGCGGCCATTGCTCGAAATGCGCTTTTGTCTGCATCGCCGGAACCGAAATCCGACTGTCCCTGGAAGAACCACGCGAAGGACCCGCGTCTATGGCTGGCGATGCGTAACGGTTCGCGCCGCGCTACATCGCCGCTGCTGGATCGCATGCTTCACGGGTATGCTGTCGACCGTCACGCAAAACCTCCGGAATCGGTGAGGAACAAAGAAAAAGCCCGCGTCAGCAGAGTGGCTGAGGCGCGGGCTTATGGGTATCTTCTCTGAGAGGGCTTACCCGCAAGTCCGGCGCAGCGTGCAACAACACGCGCATCCACGGACCTGATTCGGGCAAAGACTCATGTTGCCACTATAAAGTCAGTTCGCCGCACCGTCAATGCGCCAGCCTCGGCAAGCCGGGCAGTTTGGCCTGGCTTTGAGAGGGCAAGGCTTCACAGCCTGCGGAAAAGCTCGATTCCCTGAAGGTAAGGCTGTCGCCAAACCTGTCGAGGAATCTTGTGCTTTGCAGCCTGCGGAAACTCGATCCTTTGAAGGGGCCCGGCTTTCAGGTACTGGTTCGGTTGGAGGCTGTTTTGAAGGGGCCCGGCTTTTAGCCGGGCCGTAAGATTCCGCAAAATCAATTCGGCTTCAGCCGCTGAGGGGCTCTTCTTGCTCACGACGTGCATTTTTCCGCAAGCTGTTCAGTCGTGCCGCAACAGGCCCAGAGTATGAGGGACTTTTAGCCCCTGAGGGGCATTTCTTTCCTGCAGGAGCAGCTTTCCACCTTTTTTTGCGCCCGCCTGCAGGATCAGGCGCAGAATGGCACTATCGGCATGATTCCCCAGGGAAGAAAATACAGATAGTCCAGGTTTTTGGAATCTCAATGCCATCTCCCGCTGCATTCACGCGCACGCTGGAGCGCTCTGGATCGCGTCTGATGATTCGGTCCGTTTGCGCTGGCTGTGGCGACTCAAAACTCGTTTCCAGGCACGATGGTTCCCTCCAGGAGTGGGAGGATGGTCATCGGTGCGAAAAAAAGGGACCCGCGTCCGTCAGCAGCGGGCTGGAGAATCGCCTGCGTAAGGCGGCGGGCCGCAAACGCTCCGTATCTCCTGACCGCTGAGCATGACCCTCCCGGAACGTCTGTGCTCCTCCCATAAAATCGCTTTAGCCAATAGAAAAGCGCCCATGTGGGCGCTTGGCAGAGCCTGGGGCACGAGCTCAGGACGCCAGGAACTGCCCAGTCACTGTCGTTTCCCGGTGAAGCCGGGGTTGCGGCCGGCTCACCGCCCGGATCCCTTCGGTGGACTGCTGCATGACCATCGTCTGTGCGCACGCGCCGCACAGCCAGAAATGCTCCAGCCTCCGCGTCCGCTTCCCGCTCACGTCATCCGTGCCGGCGGGCACGTCGAAAACATAAATCCGGCCCTCCCGCAGATAGTGCAGGGGCTTGCCGCAGTTTGGATTGGCGCAATTGCTCACCATAACAGCATCTCCATCTGTCTGCGCTTCCGATAATCTCGTGGGATCGCTCCCGCGGACCGTTTCTCAGCGCTGCTGAAGCTGAACTCCGCGGAACACGCCATGTCCTGTTCCGCACTGCCCCGTGATTCGGTGATTCAGTCCATAGGATGCGGCGCCGTGCCCGAATCGTTTGCCGAACCCCCTGAGGAAAACGCTGAACTGGTATTACCGAAGTATCCCCAGTTTCATTTTCGTCCCGGACCCGTGACGCCCGGAAGAAATCACGGTGAATTTCTGCGCGTGATCGAAGCCGTATGCAAAAATGAACGTTTGTTCCGAATCGGAGTTCTATGTCTGTTCTGCGGTCCTCCTTCATTGCTCTGTCCGGCAATTCCCTGCTGCGCCGCTTCGTGGAGCGTTCCACGCCTGGCCGGCGCATGTCCGCCAGATTTGTCGCCGGCTTCCGCATCGAAGATGCGATGACCGCAGCCATCGCGCTGCACCAGCAGGGGTTCTCCGTCACCCTCGACCATCTCGGCGAAAATGTTTCCAGCCCCGGCCAGGCGGGCCAGGC
>JASHRH010000169.1 GCA_030037475.1 Acidobacteriaceae bacterium | reverse complement strand
TTCTCCAGAAGTTGCCTGCGAAAGGCCTCCATCGCGGGCGTGTCCGCCGACTCCTGGGCCTGCTCCGCGCCGGCGGAGGAAAGTGTCTGGTCCACCGCCTGCTTCGCCAGCGCCAGATTCTTCTCCGCGCGGTCGCGCTCGCGGCGCGCCAGCAGTCCCAGCAGCGACGTGATGGCCAGCAGCGCGATCAGCGCGGCCACCGCAGCCCGCGTCTGCACAAGCTTTCGGCGCTTCCTGCGCGAGGCGGCAAGAAAGCGTGCTTCTCCGGTGGTTAGCTGCCGCCCGGGAGCGGTGGCCCAGCGCACCGCTTCCTTCAGTTCCGCGCCCGCCATCAGCAGGCTCTCGGGCTCGCCTTCGCGCCCCCACTCGAGGGCGCGCCGCTGTACGGCGCTCAGGTGCGCGGCCAGCCAATGCTCGTTGTTCAGCAGTACTGGCTCAATCAGACGGTCGTGCGCCAGCTCATACCACGTGGCGCTCGCCCGCGTTTCGGCCCGTACCAAGTGCACGTCGATCAGTCCACGAATCAGGTCATTGGCCAGACCGCCGCTCGACCCCGCCTCGCGGATCACCTGAGCGCGGATGCTGCCGCGCGCGATCAGTTGCTCGCCGAACCACTGCCGCACCATCTGCTCCATCGTTTCGTCGCGTCCAGCGACACTCGCCACTGCGTTCGCATAGTAGTCCGCGAGCGCTCTCGTTACATCACCGAAGGAGGCGACATCATCCGGCTCGATGGCAGCGCGATCCGTGGGCATGCGCTCCCATAGCTCGCGGCAGGCCACTTGCAGGTGCAATGGCTCGACATAGCGCCCCGGTTCGCTGCGGAATTCTCCTGATGGTTGCTGTATCTGAGTCATCGCCAGGTCTGCCACTAAACGGTTCAGCGCTTCAGGCGCGAACCGCCGGCCCGCAGCTGCCACTGACTTCCCTATCGCCTCTTGCGCTGCCTCGCGCGTCAGCAGATCCAGGCGGAAGCGGTTCTTCAGGTGCGTCGGCAGCTCGTCCGCATAAGGATCCAGTTGCGCCAAATAATCCTCACGCAGCGCAAAGATCGCCCAGATCCTGGGATCCTGCAGCAACACTCCCAGTTGCCGAAAGAATTCGCGTCGGGCCTCGAAGGCCAGCGGATCGACGGTCAGGATTTCCTCGAACTGATCGAAGATGAGCACTGTGTTGCCCGGCGCTGTTCTTCTGCGCGGCCGCCCCGCTACGTAATCCGCCAGCGTCATGGCGGCGATCACCTTCTCCGGCCGCTGCAGCTCCCCGGGCACTTCGGCTTCGAACGACAAATTGCAGCTGCGGACATAGCGGTTCACAGCGCCGGCGTCAACGGAGCCGGGTGGCAGGCTTACGCGCGCCGGAGCCCACACGTCGAACTGCGCCGCCAGTCTCGGCAGCAAACCCGCCTGCAGCAGCGAGCTTTTCCCCGCGCCGGATGGAGAATGGAACAGGAGAATTCGCTCCGCGCTCAGCCGGTAATAGAGCTGATCGATCTCCGCATCGCGCCCGAAGATGGGCTGGCCCTTGTCGAGAGGCCGAGGGCCGACGAAGGGATTCCCGCGCTCCTGTGCTGCCGGGTTAGAACCACTCATCGCTGGCTCCCTGCAACACGGGCACCGGGCTTTGCTCGGCAGTCTGCGCCAATTGCTCGCGCAATTGCTTCAGGAAATCGGCGGGTGTGCCCCAGTAGATCGAGATCTCCGGCGCATCATCGCCGCCCTGGAAATAACTTTCGATATACCTGCGGGCCTTGTCCACGTCGGCCACATTCCATTCGCTCGGATCCAGTTGCACCCCAACGTGCGCCAGGTCGCGCAGCGTGCGCGTGCCCTGGCAGGTCACGATCATGCGAAACAGCACACGGAAGCGCCAGTCATCGAGGCGGAATCCCAGGAACAGCAGCGAGCTTTGCATCAGTTGCCCGACCAGTGCGGGCAGCAGCAGATCCAGCCGCGAAGCGGCGATCAGATAATCGAAGAAATCGTCCTCGGTCAGCACCAGCGAGTTCAGTTTTCCGAAGAGCCCGAAGATGTGATAGACCCACGGACTCTCCGCCGTCGGCCGGGTCACCTTTGGCTGAGGTTTTTGCGGAACCTCGTCGCCACGCCACGCCGCAAATACCGGCTCGGCATTTTTGCCCTGCGCCTTCAGAATGCGCAGCAGCATGGGATGATAGCTGGCGTTCAGATAAATAGCGGCCGGCAGTTCACTCAGGATGGTGTACGGGTGGTCTGGATTGGTTCGGCACGCATCCGCGGCTGCATCGAGCAGCGAGCCGAGCGTGGGCTGCGCCGCGCCCGCGGAAGCATTCGCAAAGCGCCGTGCGATCTGTTTCACAAATTCGGTCTGGATCGCTTCGCACACGTAGCTGCGCTTCTGCTCCACACCGATGAACTGCGCCACTTTGGCAAGGTCCATCCGTTCGTAGCTGGCCAGCGGAAATCCGTGCTGGTCGGCGAGCACCCGCGCCAGCTCCCGGCTGCCGCCGAAGAGATCCTCGCCCAGCTCCGGGCCAAGGATTGGGATAAACCGGCCGGCGCGCACGGAACTGCAGATCGACCGCCACTTGTCGAACTCGTTCAGCCGTCCGCCGCCGAAGCCCGGTTCGTACCAGATACGCCCATCGCGGAGCCGCAGGAAAAGCACCGGCGCCCAGTAGTCCGCGGCCTTGCGCACTTCGCCGCGCGCCACGGCCATCGCTCGGTCGATCTGCCCGTCCGTCAGCAGTTCGGCGAAGAAGCGCTGTGTGAAGGCCGCGGCCGTCGAGATAAAGACATTGCCCTGCATGGCGACTACTGCCGGCACTCCCGCCTCTGCCAGCCGCGGACCCAGCGCTGCCAGTCCAACGCCACTCGTCCCGGCGCTTTGGCACGACGCCAGAACCACCATGCGCGGTCTTCGGTCCAACTCGCGAATCGCCTGCACCAGCTCCAGTCCCGAAACAGGCTGTCCTTCATCCAGAAACAGGAACGGCTCACGATCCACCAGCTTGCCGTGGCACACGAGATAGAGAATGTCGAAATCCTCGCGCAGTTTCGCGGCCAGATCGCCCAGAGCCACGGTCGATTTCGGCCAGGTTTCCACGTCCAGCCCGCTCATGGCGCGCTTCGCCAGCGCCGTCTCCGCTTCGTGATTGATCGGCGCCAGCCCATACTTGCCCGAGCTGCCTGGATTCGCCACGACAACCAGGGCGCGCAGTCTGCCCCTGGGACGCAGCCGAATCGGCCACCAGTCCTCCCCGCTGTTCAGGAAACGCGAGACAATCGTCCGCTCACCCGCGAACAGCGGCGCATCGAGAATGTCGGGATCGCGCAGCGTCTCCCAGTGAATCGCATGGAGTTCCGCGACATCCGGCCCGATCGAGAGCCGCACGCGCAGGATCGATTCCGTCACTGCGGCGGCGGTCCGAAACCTGGTGAACTCCGCGCGCACCTCCGCAGTGAAGAATGCGGCGCTCAGCGCCTGCGCGTATGCCTCGGGATCGTCGCCGGTCAGCGCGGCAAAATCCAGCGCGATTACCGGCTCCGTCAGCGACCGCTGCTCGGCTGCATCGTCGTGGCTGTTGAATCGGAACGCCAGTGCGTACGTCCGCTCGTCGCGCTTCCTGAAGGTAATCTCGAGGTCGGAGTATCGGCCCATACGCCTGTCCCTTGCCTCAGCCACTTACTCTGCGTGTCAGGCCGCCGCTTCCGCGGCTGTCACGAGCCGCCGCAACGCCTCCTGGAGCGACCTTGCGGTGGCGATCGCGTGCGGCAGGGCAAGGGGATTGGCAATGGAACCCGACAGGGCTACCATCGCACTCCCCGCCGCAACCACGGCTCGCGCCATGGCACTTCGCAAAGCAAGGACGCGTTGCACCGATCTTAGCTGACTCTCTGCCAAATCGGCGGATGGATTCGTGCCCCATGCCGAGGCAGCCAGACTCTGATAAGTCACTACCGTGATGGCACATTCGCCGTTCAGCGCGGTTCGGATCGTCGCCGTCGGCTTTAAATCATCCACCAGCCGTCGCACGGCGCCGATGAGATCGCGAAGGACGGCTGACATATCGCCGAAAAATCCGGAAGCATAACTGACGGCTTCCGCAGCCCGCGGTCCGCGCCGCGCCATTCCAGCCAGAGCTTCAATTTCTCCGCAGGCCTGCAGCACGGTCGCCAGGTGCGCATCAGCATCCGCAGCCCCAACAGCCTCGCTCAAAGCGATTTCACTCCAGGCACCAGGTTCGCGATCGCCGCGGCCGCGGTCTTCAGCATTTCCACGCGATTGGCCAGCGCCTTGTCCAGCGTGTCGGAGTGAATCTTCCACAGCGCATCGTCCACCGTGCCGTTTTCCTCGGGCACGCAGGATAAGGTATTTCCGTCGAGGCTTGCCACCGTCATGGCGCGCAGCTTCGCTCCCGTGAAAGCCCCGTTCTCGAACTGCACCGCCTCCAGATTGTCGCTGGTCCAGGTGCTCACGCGGACGCTGGTCGCGGTCTGGAACGCCTCTGCCAGCCACGCGCCGATTTTCTGTGCCGCCTCCTGCAGCGAAGCGGCCGCGCCGCGCACGGAATCGAGCACGCCATAATCCGTGGCGAGTGGGTTCACCGGAGCGGGCGCGGGGGCAGGGGGTTGGACATCCTGAGCAGCAGGCATGGCATGGACCTCCAGAACGGGCCGGCGTACCGGCCGGGATTCGCCGGCGAGCATCAGCCGCACGGCCGGGTCGCCGATCACCGAATAACTGCGCGCATCGTTATTGGCCGTCCACATCCCGGCCACGAGATAAGGATCGACGTTTGCTCCGAATTTTACGTCCTCCAGCAGCGTCGACAAGTCCGACGACAATTCCGCGTAACGGCCATTGAAATATTCAAGCGCCGATCCCACCGGATGTCCCTCCATCAGCCGCTTGATCGTGCTTTTGAAGACCTCTGTCTGGCTCCCCGCGCGGTCCCAGTGAAACGACCAGCCCCACGCCCGCTCCACATGACCGATCACCGCCAGCGCCCCACCGCGCGAATGCGCGATCAGCCGCTGCGGCAGCCGTCCCAAAAAGCTGTGCGCCGCAATCGCTGGCGGCGCGCCCTCCATCGAGTAGTCGCTTAGCCGCGGTGTGCCCGCTCCGAAGCACGCAAAGTGCATGGCAATCGTGCCAAAAACGCGGGCATCCTGCCCCACATCCTCGCCGGAAAAGAAGAAATCTTCCGGGACCGCCTGTTGCCACGACGGACCCGGCCAGTCCTGGCACAGAAGCGCTCCCTGCAATGCGGACTGACGCGAATCCTCGCTCGTGTAGCACATGCCATGACTCGCCGTGAATAAGAATGCAGGCGCATCGTCGCGCAGCATCTCCGTCAGCCGCGCCTTCGTCGCCTGCTCGCGAAAAACTCCCTCTAACGTCCATCCCGGCTGCGTGGCCGCCCACGCGGCCAGCGGTTGAGCCAGTTCGTCGTGGCTTAGCTGAGTCGCGGCATCGCCTTCGTTCGCCACGCCAAACACTGCGGCCCGCCGCGCCAGCGCCAGTCCGCCGGTTTCCGCAGCCACGACAGAGGCGGCATAGGCCGCGTACTCAGCCGGCGTCTCGAAATGGATTCGCCCCACGGCGTACTGCACGTCCAACTGGTACTGGAAGCGGAACGGGATTGTATCCGGATCACCGACAATCAGCAGATAGTACGGCACCATCTGCGGATCGACCGGGCCCGGCCCCGCGCCATGCCGCGATAAGAAACTCTGTTTGCTCTCGGCGGGCGTGTCGTCCGTGGCCGGCCGATACGCATCCTTGCCCGTGTATTCGCGGTAGCGTTCGCCTGCCTGCGACCGCCGCAGCTGGAGCAGCGGCGAGAGCGCCTCGTAAATTGCCGGATCGGCTCCGTACGCAAAAATGACGCCCCAGCCTGCTTCCGCCAGGTTCTTCGGGTTCACGCCCTCTTTGGGCGCGAAATGCGTTCGGGTATCGCGCTCATGGCGACGCTTCAGCTCCTGGATGTGCTCTTTGTCATCCGCCCTGCGCGGAGCCGTCCCCAGCGTGCGGCGCACGAATTCCTCGGCGGACAGCGGCGAGATGTCGTACCGGCCGGTCGCGCCATCAATCCCGTTAAAGATCAGCAGCGCGTCGGAACCGCTCATCGCTCTTCTCCTGCCGCACACTGCTCCTTATTGCGCCGGGGGAACCTGGCGGGTGTCGATTTCAGCTACAGGCTAACCGCCGCCGCCCGGGGGATTTGTGGTGACAGGGAAGCTCACCCCGCTGTTGGCATGAATCTGGAGCACGGCGTCCGTCTCCGTCACCTCGGCCACGCGTGGATGCGGATTACCGAGGGCCTGCGCGACCACGGTGCCTGCTCCCTCCCGCTGGAACGTGAAGGTGACAGACTCGCCCGCGCGCACCGTGACCGGATTTATGGGTGCAGGGGAAAGATTGGCTGCCGTCTTCGGAGAAAAGTAGAGAGCCGAGTCTGCGTCCGAGGCAGCCGTGAACCTGATCTGGCCGCCGGCCGTGACGGGAATCCTGGGAACGCTGGGCAGACGCATCCCCATTTCATTGCGGAGAACTACCTCATGCTGGGGCATGTCCAGCTACTCTACCCCCATTTTCCAGGAATTGTCCAGTTATCCTGTGTGGCGGCTGGCGATTGCGACGCGCAGCGCCTGCTGGAATGCCGGGTCCTGGCGGAGAGACCTCAGTTCGGGGACGGCCTTCAGTTCATTGGCCCGGAAACCCAGCGCAACGGACCGCGCGAGGAGAGGGATGGCCTTATCGCGGTGGTGAAGAATCTCGTAAGCATCGCCGGCGGCGAAGAGGACCTCCGGATTGTTGGGGGCCAGCGAAAGCGCCTGGCGGACGAGGGGCAGAGCGCGGTCCGGGTTGCCCGCAAACGCATAGTACGTCGCCAGAGTCGAAAGCAGGGTTGGATCCTGTGGGGTCGCCTGGCGGGCGATCTCCCCCAACTGGATGGCTTTGCGGAAGGCATCGATCGACTCGGCCTGATCGCCCGGAACGGTCTGGTATGCCGCTGCCAGATTTCCCCAGGCGAGATAATTCTTCTCATCCATCGCCAGCGCCTGCCGGCTGGCATTGACAGCATCCTGATCCTTGCCCTCAGACAAGAGAACCTCGGCCAGCGAGGAATAGGCCGAGTAGCCTGGCTGAATTGCAATCGACTTTCTCAGATCCGTCTCGGCTTCCGGGTAATTCTCCTGCTGGAGAGCAACCAGCCCGAGATCGGTGAAGATCCATGGATCGTCCGGGGCGAGGCTGAGCGCCTGGCGAAAATCGGCGGCGGCATCATCCAGCTTGCCGTCGTTGAAAGAATCGACGCCGAGTATCAGGGGCCAGCGCCAGTAGCCGGGATCGAGATCCATCGCCTTCTGCACGGCAGCTTCGGCATCGGCCGTTCGGCCCTCCGCGCCAAGCACCTGAGATTGCGCGCCGTAGACTTCGGCATTGTTCGGGTCCAGGTGGATCGCAGTCTGAACCTCCTGCGTGGCCAGGTCGGTGTGGCCCTCGTCGGCGTCGATGACGGCCAGCGTCGCGCTGGGAGCGGCCAGGTTGTCGTCGAGAGAGATAGCGCGTTCGCAGGCCGCGCGCGCCTGGTCGAGCAAAGAAGGGACGCCTGTGTTGGCGTACTGAACAACATCCGCACGACAAAGCCCTGCCTGCGCGAGGGCAAAATCAGGGTCCTTCGCGAGCACGTCATGCAGGAGCGCGACGGCCTGATCGACATTCTTCTTCAGATAGGACTGCCGCAACAGCGAGTCAGCCTGGAGGAACTCCTCATTCACCGTCGCCGGAACATTAGCGGGCCGCGACGATGGCGTCCGAATGCGCGCGTGGTAAAGCACGCCGACGGCGGCAGCGACGATCACCACAAACGGCGGCATGGTGATCCAGAGCAGCCGTCGCGACCGCCGCGCGGGCGTCTTCGCCTCGCTGTGCGACGCACCCAGCATCTCCGCGAGCGCCCCGGACATCGCCCCCGCGCTGGGATACCGCTTTTTCGTATCCGACTGCATCGCCGTCTGGATGATCCGCGCGAAGCTCTCCGGCAGGTCGGGCCGCAGATCCAGCACTGACAGGCGTCCGAATCCCGGGTTTCCCTCCGGGTTATTCACTGGACCGGCCAGCGTCGCCGTCAGTACGTCCGAATCCGCACCAGCGCCAGCTACCCCATTGCTCTGCGATGGCATCGAGTCGGCTGGCTGGGAGGGATAATGTCCGGTGACCAGGAAAAACAGCAGCACGCCTACGGCATAAATATCGCTGGCTACGGTTGCTCCGCTTCCGCGAAACAACTCCGGCGCCATGTAGCGCGGCGTACCTGCCGAGCCCGGTTTGCTGGCGCCCAGCGTGCTCAGCCCAAAATCCATCAGGAGGATGCGTCCGCCCTCTTCGCGCATCACGTTTTCTGCCTTGATATCCCGGTGCAGCAACCCGGCCCGATGCACCGCGCTCAGCGCCTTGCTCACGTCCAGGCCGATCAACGCGGCTTCGCGATAGCCGAAAGCCCCCTGCTCGCGCACCAGTGCGGCGAGAGTCTTACCGCGGACAAAATCCGTCCAGAACCCCACCCGGCCATCGTGCCGGTCCACGCCATAAACAGGAAGGATATTCGGATGCCGAACCGCTGCAAGCGCCCGTGCCTCGCGCAGGATGTCATCGTAGGGCGCCGCGACCTGGCCCGGCCGCTCCAGCAGAATTTTTAGTCCTACCTCGCGCTGCAGGTGCGGATCCCAGGCCCGATAAACCTCGCCAAAACTGCCCTGGCCCACCAGTTCCCGCAATTCGAAGCTGCCCCACAATCGCGGACTCGTCGCGCTCTGCGTGCGGTCCTCAGCGTCGGAGCCCTTCGCCGGATTGGGCGGGGCATTCATGCCAGGGGAACTCTTTCGAATGCACCGAGTATAAAGCAGGAAATCCGCTTTCCATCCAGAAAGAGCAGCAATCACCCATGAGTTTCATACCGAGTTGCAGGGAGAGCATAACCCCGAATAGCCATTGAGGAACGCGCCGGAGCCGAATCTTTGTTTACATGGCCGATGCACGGCGGTTAGGATGACTGCCAATCCCTCAAGAGGCCCTTTCATGCACGCTCGATGCGGTACGGTTCTTTGTCTCCTGCTGCTCGTCAGCGGATGCTCGGTGTCGCCCCTGTCGCAGCGGGCAACAGCGTTCTCCACGGCGGCGACGGCCGCGACGATCAGGATGCAGAACGCCTATCAACTCGTCGAACAGTCGTACACCGAGGCCCAGATGGCGAGCCTGGTCAATACTTTCGATACCAGGGGCTTTGATCCCTCGCAGATTCAGCCATTCATGCCCAGCGCAGCCATGCAGGCACGTACGCAGATCATCGGTGGGCTGCAGCAGTACGCGACTCTGCTGGCTGAGGCCGGCGGCACGCAGCCGGCGACGGCGCTGGACACGCAATCGGAGGCGTTAGGGAAATCTCTGGAGGCATTGAGCACCAGCACCGGTGTCGCAAATGTGGCAAAAAACGCCCAGACCGACATCGGAGTCGCATCCATCGCGGTCGACACCCTGGGACGGATCCTGATTGAGCACAGAACCGCCAGAGCGCTACCGTCGATCCTGGCACAGATGCAAAAACCGGTGGACGAGATCTGCCAGTTGCTCGAAGACGATATCGGCACGCCGGAAGGCGGCGGACTGCGCAACCAACTCAAGATCGATTATGACAACCTGATCGCCGAGCAGAGGACCTATATATACGCAAACGAGGGAAAGATGACGCCGGACGAAAAGCGGACAGAGATCGAGAAGCTGCCGCAGCTCGTTACTGCCGAACAGCAGGACGACGCAATACTCGAGCAGACGCAGGCGGCACTGAAGTCCCTGGCCGCGACGGACGACGCGCTGGCGTCGACAAAGAACAGCAAACACGCGCCTGCGTTCCATGCTCTGCTGGCCGAGCTCGTGGCGGAAAGCCAGCAAATCGGGTCCGTCTACAACGCCATGATGAACAATTAAGGAGGCGATGCCATGTCCACCGGATTTTCGATTCCTGCCGATATTTCGCAAACGCGCGCCGCCGCTCAGGCACTGGAGGACAAGCTGGCACATGCGAATCCGATCGGCGCGGCGGAAAGTGAGGCCGTGTCCGGAGCACTGGAGGCTGTGAGCGCCGTACTGACCCAGCTCAACCGGGAAGACATGCTGTCGCGGGACAGCGCAATGCAGGCGGCAGCAGCCGAGCTGAAGGTTCCCCTGCAGACGCTGATCGGGCTGAAGGATCAGCTAAGCGGAATCTCGGCGCGGATTGCCGCGTTAGCCGGCGTCGTTAACGATGTGGATCAGGTGGTGAACGGCTGCAAGACGATATTCGGGCTGTAACCTGCGTCTGTGTTATGCGCGGGTCACGGTTATGAAATGTTATGAAATCCGTCAGGCCCCTCTGGAGTGTCCCGTTGGGGCTTCGCCGGGCCCCGGACACGGCGTTCTGTGGGCCTGTTACCTCAGACTGTGACGGCGCTCACATACAAACCCAGGTCTGCTTCCCTTATCAATAAACGCAGCGAATGCCCGCTGCTAAGTTGATTCCGCCGCTGTGCTGCCGCGGTATTCCATAGAGGGAACGGCTTTGAGCATCTTCAGGGATGCGGGACATCTTTTCCGTCTGGCAGGCGTCTACCTGGCCGGAACGCTCATCTTTCTGGTGGTCCGCGCGGTGGTGGTCCCGCACAGCTTTGGGCAATACGGACATTACCGCGGCGCGGCTATCGCCGAAATCGCTGACAGGCCGCTGCACTTCGCCGGCCACCAGGCCTGCGAAACCTGCCACAGCGACATCGCCCAGACCAAAGCCGGTGGCATGCACGCGCACGTGAACTGCGAAGCCTGCCACGGTCCGCTGGCGAACCACGCTGCCGATCCTTCCATCGATCCCGGCAAACCCGATGTCGCTACGCTCTGCGTGCGCTGCCATGCCGTCAGCGCCGCCCGACCCAGGGCCTTTCCCCAGGTCGACGCCGACCAGCATTCTGGCGGAGTTCCCTGCAACACCTGCCATCAGCCGCACAGCCCGGCGATTGCCGCGGGAGGCTCGAAATGAACATCACCCGCCGCCATATGCTCATCCTGTTGCCCGCAGCCGCCATGGCCTGGGAGTCAGTCCTGGCCGGGACACCCGAAGACGCGCCCAACTACACCATGTCCGAGCACTGGTGGAGCATGCTGATCGACATTCCCAGGTGCATCGGCTGCGGCAACTGCGTACGTGCCTGCCAGGCAGAGAACGATGTCCCCGATGGCTTCTTCCGCACCTGGATCGAGCGCTACCACGTCGATGACTGGAACATGGCCAATCCCCAGGTCATCTCGCCTGACGGCGGCAAGGAAGGCTTTCCCTCCGTCGCCGAGGACGACAAGGGCAAGTACTTCTTCGTGCCCAAGCTGTGCAACCACTGCGCGGATTCGCCCTGCACCCAGGTCTGCCCTGTCGGCGCCACCTTTATCACCCCCGACGGAGTCGTACTGGTCGACCAGAAGTACTGCATGGGCTGCGCGTACTGCGTGCAGGCCTGCCCGTACGGCTGCCGCTACATCCATCCGCAGAAGCGCGTCGCCGACAAGTGCACGCTCTGCTATCACCGCATCACCAAAGGCCTGACGACGGCCTGCTGCGAAGCCTGCCCCACTGGGGCGCGCCAGCTCGCGGACCTGAAAAACCCCAATGACCCGATCCATGCCTTTCTGAAGACCCACAGCGTGCAGGTGCTCAAGCCGCAGATGGCTACCGGCGCCAAGGTTTTCTACAACGATCTGGACGGCTCGGTGCGGTAGCGAAAAGGAGACACGGGATGCCAGGCGTGGATGGTTTCATGTACCCGAACGAGATCTCGCTCTACTGGAGCGTGCTCATCGTTCTCTATCCCTACATCACCGGACTGGTAGCGGGCGCGTTCATCCTGGCGTCGCTCGTCCGCGTCTTCCGCGTAGAAGCCGTCGGCCCCACTTATCGCCTCGCGCTGCTCACCGCGCTGGCCTTCCTGCTCGTGGCGCCACTGCCGCTGCAACTGCATCTCGGCCATCCCGAGCGCTCGTTCGAGATGTACCTGACGCCGCACCGGACCTCGGCGATGGCAATGTTCGGCTTTGTCTACCTCTGGTACCTCATGGCCGTCCTGACGGTCGAAATCTGGCTCGATTACCGCGCCGACATCGTGGCCCTCTCGCAGTCCACGCGCGGCTGGCGGCGGTTGTTCTACAGAATCCTCACTCTCGGCTCCAGCAACGTCAGCGAACGCGCCCTCCACATCGACGAACGCGTCGGCTGGTTCATCACGCTCATCGGCATCCCATCGGCCTTCCTGCTGCACGGCTATGTCGGATTCATCTTCGGCTCCATCAAGGCCAATCCCTGGTGGTCCTCGCCGCTGATGCCGGTCGTCTTTATCTTTTCGGCTATGGTCTCGGGTATCGCCGCAGTCATGCTCCTTTACATGGCCGCCTCGCGCCTGCGCCGCCAGCCCATCGACATGCGGTGCGTGGACACCACCGCGCAGTACCTGCTCTACACCTTCATCGTCGATTTCAGCCTCGAAATGCTCGACCTGATTCACCGCATCTACGAGGCGGACGAATCCTTCCGCAGCCTGAACTTCATGGTGCACACCAAGCTGTGGTTCTCCCAGGTGATCGTCCAGATTTGTTTCGGCACGCTCGTGCCCATCCTGCTGCTGGCGTTCGTCCAGG
Organism: Acidobacteriaceae bacterium; assembly: GCA_030037475.1. Taxonomy (GTDB): domain Bacteria; phylum Acidobacteriota; class Terriglobia; order Terriglobales; family Acidobacteriaceae; genus Palsa-343. The sequence continues at coordinate 10,709 of JASHRH010000169.1, read as the reverse complement.
TTACGAAGCTGTCGACAGCGGTCCGCAAGCGCCTGTACGTGATCTCCGGCTCGCTGACGCTCATCGGCATTTTCGCCATGCGCTGGAATGTTGTCATCGGCGGCCAGCTCTTCTCCAAGAGCTTCCTGGGCTACACGACCTACAAGATGGCGCTGGCCACGCGTGAAGGCCTTCTGGTTTCCATCGGCCTCACTATCCTGCCTCTGTTTATCCTGGCCGTGCTCGTGAAATTACTGCCTCCCTGGCCCAAAGAGCAGCACGTTCTGCAGGCTGCGGCCGGCGGCGATTAGCAGGCCTCCGCAGCTGGTCTTCCTGAAGGTGGAGGGGACCATGAACGATCTATCCGAAACGCTCGCGCGGCTGCTTGATCGGATCGAAACCCTGGAGCGCCGCGTCTCCACGCTCGAACAGAATCGGCGCACATGGCCCCTGGCTTCCTCCCCCGCGCAGCAAGTCACCGCAACCACGGAGACAAAGACCCTTCTCCAGGAAGCCGGCGCCTTCTCCATCCTCGGCAAGGCCATGCTCGCTGTCGCCGGAGCCTATTTGCTTCGTGCCCTCACGGAATCGAGCGCCCTCCCGCGCATCCCCGTGGTCGCGCTCGCCATCGCCTATGCCTTCCTCTGGCTCATTCCTGCGGCGCGCGCGAAGACCTGGCTGCCCAGCGTCGCGTGGGCCGTCACCTCGGCGATCATTCTGGTGCCCATGCTCTGGGAGCTCACCCTCCGCTTTGCCTTCCTGCCGGATGCCGTCGCAGCGGGCGTCCTGGCCCTCTTCGCGAGCGCCGCCTCCGCTCTCGCCTGGAAACATCATTTCGCCGAGATCGCCTGGGTTGCCGAAGCCGCCGCCAGTCTGGCTGCCGTGGCTCTCGCATTGGCCGCGCACAACATCGCGCCATTCCTGGCCGCGCTGCTTATCGCCGCTGCCGCGGGTGAAGTCGCTGCGGCCCGCCATCGCACCCTGCGCGTCCGGACCCTGGTCGCCGCGGCGGCCGATTTCCTGGTATTTGCTCTTATCTGGATTTATTCGAGCCCCACCGCCGCACGCACGGAATATCCGGGCATCGGCCCAGCCCCTCTGCTGGCCTTTGCCCCTCTTCTCCTCTTCATCTACGCCGGCAGCGTCAGCATACAGACTCTGCTCCTGGGCCGTCGTATTTCCTTCTTTGAGACGGCGCAAACCCTCGTTGCTTTTCTGCTGACCATCTGGGGACTGCTGGCCTTCTGGTCCGGTCCCGGCGCTCGCGTGCTCGGCCTTCTTTGCCTCGCCGCCGCTGCTGCTGGGTACGCGGTGGCCTTCGCCGGCTTCGAACGCGCATCGTCGCAGCGCAATTTCCACGTCTACGCCACCGGCAGCGTGGTGCTGCTGCTGGCAGGATGCTGGCTGTCTCTGTCCACAGTATGGCTGCCGCTGATCCTCACGTTGCTGGCGATCGCCGCCACGCTCCTCGGCGCGCAGTCCGCCCGGCGCATACTGGAATTCCACGGCCTCGCCTTCCTGTTCGCCGCGGCCTTCTTTTCCGGCCTGCTGCTCTGGACCGTCCGCGCCCTCGCTGGGCGATTTCCGGCATCGCCTGCCTGGATGGTCTATCTCGTCTCAGCCACGGCCATGTTCGGCTACACAACCGTAGCTGACTCTGGCGGCGCTGACAGCGGATGGCCCCTCCGTCTCCTCCGCCTGCTGCATGCCGGCCTGGCGCTCAGTGCCGCAGCCGCTCTCCTCGTATGGGCGCTCGTGAGCGTCGCTGCAGGACAAAATCCAGCCCCCGAGCATCTGGCTGTTACGCGCACCCTGGCCGGCTGTGCTCTCACCGTGCTGCTTGCCTTCGCAGGCTCCCGCCAGCAGCGCCGCGAGCTGACCTGGCTTGCCTGGACCTCGCTCGTCTGCATCGCTGGCAAATTGTTCTTCGAGGATCTCCGCCACGGTCATCTGGGATTCACCGCCGCGTCCATCTTCGTTTACGCTGTCACGTTGCTCGCGGTGCCACGCCTGGTGTGCGTAAAGCAGGATGTGACGCATCCCGAGTGAGCGAGGCCACATATCTCACGAACAAGCTGGCCATGATGCGGGGAGTGGATAGGCAGGGTCCAACGACCTCTTTTCCGGGCCGTCAGACTCGTTTTTGCGGCTGATCCCGCAATTATTGGGTTAACCGCGGTTCAGATCCTCATGGGCATGATGATGTAGCGATACTTGTAGTCGTCGGAGGCGTCCTCTGGACGCATCTGGCCGGCGGACTGCGCGTCCTTGAACTCCAGGCGGACCTCGCCCTCGTTGCCGATGGCTTTGAGGAAGTCGATGAGGTAGGCGGAATTGAAGCCGACCACAATGGGATCGGAGCTGTAGGGGGTTTCGATGGTGTCTTCCGATTCGCCGGCTTCGGCTGACGAGGAAGAGACCTTCAGCTCATTTTGCTCAATGCGCATTTTGATAGCGCCGGAGCGCTCGTCGGCGAACTGCGCGACGCGCTGGATGGAAGCCGAGAGATCCTGGCTGCGCACGATGACAAACTTGTTGTTGTCGCGCGGCATGACAGCTTCGTAGTTAGGGAACTGGCCGGTGAGGCGGCGGCTGGTGAGCACACGATGCCCGACGCGGAAGAAGAGAGTCGAGTCGTCATCGGCGAAGTCCAGAGCCTCGGATTCGGTGTTCAGCAACAGTGACTGCAGTTCCTGGAGAGCCTTGCGGGGGATGAGCACCTTCTTTTCGCCGCTGATGCCCGAGAAGCTTTCGCCGGTCTTTTCGATGTGCGCGAGGCGATGGCCGTCGGTGGCGACCATGGCAAGCGATTCCGCTTTGAGAATGAGCAGGGCGCCGTTGAGGGTGTAGCGCGACTCCTCATTGGAAATAGCGAAGATGGTGCGCGCGATCAGGTTGCGCAGCGATGCGACAGGAATTTGCGTGACGGAGCTCTCAGGGAACTCGGGTACCTGAGGGAAGTTCGCACGCGCCATACCAACCATGCGCGTGTTGGAGCGGCCGGCTCGAATCTGCACCCAGTGGTTTTCCAGCAGCTTGACAGAGATATCACCGTCGCCCAGGAGGCGAATGTAGTCGTAGAGCTTGCGCGCAGGGATTGTGCAGGAACCGGGCTTCCTGACTTTTGCGGTGCAGGAGGTGCGGATGCTCTGATCGAGGTCAGTAGCGGTGATGACGATGCGGTCGCCATCCGCCTCAAGAAGGAAATTGGAAAGGATCGGAATGGTGGTCTTGCGCTCGACGACGCTTTGCGTGGCGGTGAGTTCGCGCAGCAAATCCTGACGGCTGACAGCGATCTCCATCGCAGCTCCCTGGACGGCCTTTTCCTGTTCGACTCCAGCCGGCATAGTGGCTCCCCCGAAGGCAGTTGGACTCAATGTACACCCTGCGGATGCGCGCTCCGCAGGGAAAGAATGGATGATCCCTCATTGTAGTAATAAAAGGGCAAAATCGGCCCTCTGGAAAACAGGGGCGCAATGTGCGGACCAGGTACAGAACGGAGTGACAGAGGGTGATACGGGGGCGACGGTAATGAGGTTCTTAAGATTCATCTGTCCCGTAGTCGTAGTCGTTGACGTGGGAAAAGTGGAAAGTGCTGGTGAAACCGCTGGCAGCGCTGGTTCCGGAGGGTACAGGTTTTAGAAAATCGGGCCGATTGGAAAGCAAAAGCAGGAAAGGCAGGGACGGACCACGGCGTAGACAGCAGGATCTCCACGGATTGAACAGAAGGGTTGCAGAGTGGTGTGGAAACGGGCGATTCTGCGTGGAAAGCAGGGGCGAAAGCAGCAGAGATGAGGGTTCGCGAGAGATGAGTGATCCACAAGGACACAGTTATCCAAAGTGTGCACAGACCAGGGGAGGAGGAGGAAAAACAGCGTAGGGCCACGCAGAGGGCAGATTGCGGGGCCAGGAGATTTGAATCTGGTGCACTGCGAAGATCTATAAAAAGCGCAGAAGGGAGGCGGGCAATGAGAATTGTGGTCTTCGGAGCCTCTGGTGGTACGGGGCGGGAACTCGTACGGCAAGGATTGGTTCAGGGACATGAGGTGACGGCGTTTGTGCGGAATCGGGAATCTATGGCCGGAGTGCAGGGGATTCGAGTAGCGGCAGGCGACGCGCGAGATCCGGAGGCTGTGGCGACTGCTGTGCAGGGGCAGGAAGCGGTCCTTTCGGCGCTGGGATCGCATTCGCTGCGGGACAGCACACTGCTGCCGGAAGCAACAGCCGGAATTCTGGCCGCCATGCAGCGGCATGGAGCCCGGCGGCTGATTGTGCTGGGAGCTGCGGGTGCATGGCCCGGGACCACGAGCAAGGTCTCGGGTATGGGGAAAGTCATCGTTGGTCTTCTGCGGCTGACGCTTCTCCGGCATGCCTTTGCGGCACAGCGCGCCATGCAGGCGCTGATCTATGCGAGCGATAACGACTGGACGATCGTGCAGCCGCCGTTTCTGCTGAATGCACCGGCACGCGGGAAGTATCGCGTCGATGGCGACAGCCTGCCGCCGCGCGGGATGCGCATCGCTCGGGCTGACGTTGCGGCGTTCATGCTGGACCAGCTGGACAGCGCAGAATGGGTGCGGAAGTCGCCGTTCGTGACGTGGTGACACAGAGCGAATCAGCGAGCCATCCCACATCTGCCAACACCGGGCAGATGTGGGGCACCCGGCCCTACAATGGCCGCGGAGGGATTTTCCCAATGAATCTGACGCGCCGCGATTTTTCGCGTCTGGGAGCCATGGCCGCGCTCTCGAGCGCGCTGCCAAATCTCGAAGCGCAATCCGACCAGAACACAGGACGCAAGCTGGGCTGGTGCATTGTGGGGCTGGGGCGGATCTCGATGGGACAATTCATGCCCGGCGTGGCGCTGTCGAGGACGGGCAAGCTGGTGGCGCTGGTGAGCGGGCACCGCGAGAAAGCCGAGCGACAGGCGGCGATGTACAACGTACCCTCGCCGTCCATTTACGACTACACCAATTTCGACGAGATCGCTGCCAACAAAGACATCGACGCGGTGTATATCGCACTGCCGAATTCGATGCATGCCGAGTACACGATTCGAGCGGCGCATGCGGGCAAGCACGTGCTGTGCGAGAAGCCGATGGCGACCAGCCTGGAAGATTGCCGGAAGATGATCGAGGTTTGCCAAAAAAAGAAAGTGAAGCTGATGATCGCTTACCGGTGCCAGTACCAGCCGGTGCATCTGAAGGCGATCGAGCTGATCCGGTCAGGGGCGCTGGGGCAGGTGCAGACGATTGAGAGCTCGTTCGGGTTCAACATCGCGGCTGGCGAGTGGCGACTGAACAAGAAGATGGCGGGCGGGGGACCGCTGGTGGACGTGGGCATCTACTGCCTGAACGCCAGCCGGTATCTGACAAGCGAGGAGCCAGCAGAAATCAAGGCGGTTGCGTCAATAATCGACCACGACGGGCGGTTCGCCGAAGTGGAAGAGAACGACGCCTGGACGATGCGGTTTCCGTCGGGGATTCTGGCGAGCTGCAGCACCACCTATGGCGCCACGGGCACGGGCGGAATTCTGCGGGTGAAGGGATCGAAGGGCTGGCTGAAGATGGATCCAGCGTTTCCGTATCAGGGTATACATCTGACGGGGAGCCTGGTCGGCGATCAGCGATTCGACATGCCCGATCCGCAGCACCAGCCAGCGCAGTTCACGGCTGAGGCCGATTATTTTGCGGACTGCGTCTGGAACGACCGCGATCCGAAGACCGGCGGCGAGGAGGGTCTGCGGGATATGACGTACATTTCGGAGATTTATAAGAGCGCTGGGGTGGATGAGGTGCAGGGATGATCCGGGTTTGCTGCGCTCGTGAGCTCGTCCCTCCGGACCTGCTTTTCTGGGCCTGTTCCCAGGGCTGAAGTGCTGAGCTAATCACCATTGCGCCTACAGCGCGGCATGTCGGAAGCCGCGGTGGATCTCATGGTTCCTCTTGGATGACAGATTCTGTCATAATATGAAGGCATGGCCATGACATCGCTGAATATCTCGTTGCCGGAGCAGCTCAGGGCGTATGTGGAAACGCAGGTGAACACCGGCGACTACGGTACTCCGAGCGAGTATGTGAGGGAGCTGATCCGTCGCGACAAGGAGAATCGGCTGCGTCAGCTCGAGGGCGAGTTGCTCGAAGCCCTGCGCTCGGGAGACATTGAGCTTCGACCGGAGGATCTGAAAGGAGCTTCTCTGGTAACGGTACTTCGGAAGAAAATGGCAGCCCGGACAAGGAAGAAAAGCTGACGCGTTCCTGTAGTCTTTGCGGGTCTGGCTTTTCCCATGCCTGGATCGATCCGCGTTGCGATTACCGACAGAGCCACCCAGAGCATCATCGAGCAGGCGGATTATTATGCGCGCCGGGAGGGGCCAATCCTTGCCCAGCTATGGGACGCGGCCGTTCTGAAGGCCATTCGATCACTGCGAAGAACGCCAGCGTGCGGAGCGCCGTGCGGATTTCAAAACCCAGAGCTCGGGAACCTGCGCCGCGCACGAATTGCCGGTTTTCCTCGACATCTGATTTTTTATGAATACTTCCCGGAACAGTCCCTCATCCGCGTGGCGGATATCGTTCACGGCGCCAGAGACATCGAGGCTTTATTGACAGACCGGCTGTCGTAACAGGCCGCAGCTACCCGTTCAGGGTTTCCTGGAGCTTGTTGAGGGTGCTGTTGAGGCTCTTATCGTTGCGGCGCTGCTCGTCGATTTTGCCGATGGAGTGCATCACGGTGGTATGGTGCTTACCGCCGAACTGGCGGCCGATCTCCGGCAGCGAGGCCTCGGTAAGCTGCTTGGCCAGGTACATGGCGATCTGGCGGGGGACGACGACGGCGCGGGAGTTGTTCTTCTGCTTGAGCTCGGCCACGCGCATGCCGAACTGCTCAGCGACGGCGCGCTGAATTGATTCGATGGTGATCTTGCGCACCTGCGTGTCGATGAACTGCTTCAGGCACTGCTGCGCGGTGGGCAGGACGATTTCGACGCCGTTGAGGCCGCACCAGGCGACCAGGCGCACCAGCGCGCCCTCCAGCTCGCGAATGTTGGTGCGGACGTTGGAGGCGATGAAGAGCGCCACGTCCATGGGCAGAACGACGTGCTCGCTCTCGGCTTTCTTCTGCAGGATGGCAACCTTGGTTTCGAGATCGGGTGGCTGAATGTCCGCGATGAGCCCCCATTCGAAACGACTGCGCAGACGGTCCTCGATCTCGGCCAACTCGCGCGGCGGACGGTCGGAAGCGATCACGATCTGCTTCATGTTGTCGTGCAGCGCATTGAAAGTGTGGAAGAACTCTTCCTGGGTGCGCTCCTTCTGCGAGAGGAACTGAATGTCGTCGATGAGCAGCACGTCCACGGTGCGGAATTTGTCGCGGAAGCTGGTCATCTTGTCGTAACGCACGGAGCTGATCATCTCGTTGGTGAACTTCTCCGCGGAGACGTAAGAGATGGATGCGCCAGGATTGCGCAGCTTTACCTCATGGCCGATGGCATGCATGAGGTGAGTCTTGCCCATGCCCACCCCGCCGTAGAGGAAGAGCGGGTTGTAAGCTTTCGAGGGCTGCTCGGCGACGGCCTGCGCCGCAGCGCGCGCGAACTGGTTGCCAGGGCCGCAAACGAAGGCGTCAAAGGTATAGCGGGGGTTGAGCTGCGCGGCCGTCGACCAGTCAAAACGCGCCTGCTGCGGGCCAGCCGCTGGATGCTGACGCGGAGAGGCGCCGTTTGCGTGGAGAGACGACAGGGGCGCGGAAGAGGAAGGCGCAAAGCCGCCATCCTCGCGCACCCGCGGCAGCGTGGGATCCTCGTCCGGGGTGATGAAGCTGACGTCGTCGAACTCGAGCTGGAGGTTCTCAATGGCTTCCTGAATGAGATCGCCATAGCGGTCGCCGACGTGGCGGAACTCAGGCGTGGGAATGCGGACGAACAGAATGCGATCGCGCGTATAGCTGAAGCGGGTCGGCTTGAGCCAGGTATCGTAGGACTGACGGTTGACCTTTTTTTCCAGCGCCGCGAGGATCTGAACCCACGGATTGAGTGCGACCGAAGGAGTGACGGCGAAAGACATGAGCAAATCCCTTTACGCAACGCCCGAGCCTGGAAGCGACCGCGAGGCCGAAATACGAAACGCCCAAGGCAGACCCTGCGATGTGGAAACAGGGCGAATTCAGGGGCGAGTTCCGTCGTGGCCTGGATTGACTCCGCCGAGTTTCACCGCGGAGTTTCGGTCAGGTTCTTCCGACAGCCGGAGGGCGTCGAAAAAATCTTAAGTGAACGTTGCCGATAGTAGCACAGCACAAGCCCAAATGAGCGCGCGTCGCGCAAGAAAAAAAGTAACCGAAAAATTTTGCACTGAGGCTGGTGAAAAACGGACGAGTGGCAAGTCTTTTGCTGGCGCGAAAGCGATGGGATATACTTGATTTTTGCTGCGAGAAGGCGTGTTGTGAGCGGTTGCGCGGCTGCTGTGTTCGAGCCGCGCTTTCTCCTGAGCCGCGATGGCGGCGCGCCGACCAGCGAATCCCAGGTTCAACCAGTCAGGAGTTTCATTCCCATGCCGAAGCGCACTTTTCAGCCCAACCGGCGCAGTCGCTCGAAGACACACGGCTTCCGCAGTCGCATGAAGACGAAGAGCGGTGCAGCTGTGCTCTCGCGCCGGCGCGCGAAGAGGCGCGTGCGGGTTTCCGTCAGCCCCGGATATCGCGATTGAAGGTTCCGCTCGTTTCATCCGTGTCCACAAGGCCGCCGCTGGCTGCCTGATCCCGAGCGAGTCAGAATGGAAATATGCCGAAGGCCACTTTCGACTGGCGCAGCGCCCGTCTGCGGAAGCACGCGGACTACCAGCGCGTGTACCGAGAGAGCCGCCGGTATTCCTCCGCGTCCATGAGCTATTTTTACCGGGTGCGCGGAGAAGACGAAGCGGACGGCGCACAGACGCGAATCGGACTGACGACGGGGCGTGTGCTGGGCAAAGCGGTGGAGCGGAACCGGATTCGGAGGCGCCTGAGAGAAGCAGTGCGGCTGCATCTGCTGGATTTGCCGCAAAGGGTGGACGTGGTGCTGCATCCGCGGCGCACGGTGCTGGATATGGAATTCACACGGCTGGAACGCGAAGTGGGACGGATCTTTGCGGGAGTGCGGTGCGGAGTGGAGAGCCGGCCATGAAACGCGGTGCTTTGGGAGCAGGGATCGCAACGGGGTTGCTGCGCGTATATAAGGCAGCGCTGTCGCCGGCATTCCATCTGCTGGCGGGAGTCACGGGCGCGTGCCGCTTTCAGCCGACCTGCTCCGAATATGCTGCGATCGCAGTGAGCGAGTATGGGCTGCTGCGTGGCGGAGCGATGGCAGTGGGCAGACTGTTACGCTGCCATCCGCTGCACCGTGGCGGTTTCGATCCCGTGCCGGCAGGACGCGGCGCAGGCACTGCGGTTCGGGCAGGACAGGTACAGTAATCCTCCGCGGACGGCTGCGGATCGGCAGTAAGCGACAGGAACAGGAAAGCGAAGTTTTGGCAGAGATACAAAATCCGAATCAACAGGGCGGCGGCGGGGGGATGGATTCCCGCTCGCTCATCGGCTTCTTCATCGCGTTTGTGCTGGTGATGGTGGCGTTTGAGCTGTTTACGCCTAAGAAGCCACAGCCCCCCCCCGAACATCCGCAGCAAAAGACGCAGGCGACGGAGAACGCAGCTCCGGCTGCACCTACAGGCAATTCCGGCGGCAACGCGGCAACGACAACCGTTCCGACAGTGAACGGCAAAGCGCCTGCGCAAGCTCCAGCAGCCGCGGAAAACGCGATTCAGGCCTCCGGGCCGGAACAGACGGTTGTCGAGAACGAGCTGTACCGGATCACGTTCAGCAATCGCGGTGGTGCTGTGACCTCGTGGGTGCTGAAGAAGTATACGGACGACAATGGCAAACCACTGGAGCTGGTGAATCAGGCGGCGGCGGCGAAGTTCGGGCTGCCGCTCTCGCTGTACGCCTCTGACGCGGGGCTGAGCGAGAAGCTGAATTCCGCTCTGTATGTGCCGTCAGTGACGGGGACAATCGAAGCGCCGGGGACGCTGAGCTACACGTATTCCGCGGGCGGGTTGACGGTCCATAAGACATACCATTTTGAGTCGGGATATGTGATTGGCGCCGATATTTCGGTGACGCAGAACGGCGCGCCAGTGACCGCCCTGCTGGCATGGCCCTCCGGGCTTGGCGACCAGGAGACGCAGGTGCAGTATGCGACCGGTACATTCGATGAATCCATCAACGGTAAGACGGATCAGCTTGCGGTGAAGAAGGTGGTGGGTGGCGCGACCGTACAGGGTCCGGTGGACTACGCGGGCGTCGCAGATTTGTATTTCGCGGCCATCTTTATCCCGCAGGATCCCGCGGACACCAGCGCGGTCGAGCTGCACGAGACGATCGACGCTCCCCGCAGCGTGACACTCCATGCGAAGGCAGATGTCACCGTCAACGAATCCGGGATGGGACCCGCTCCGGTACTGGGCACCGCCGTGGGTGAAAGCGGCGGTGTGCTCCACACGGCCCTGTTCGTGGGTCCGAAGGTGACGGACCTGCTGGCTTCGATCCACACGGCCAACGGCGGCAATCTGTCTGACGTGGTCAGCTACGGCTGGTGGACATGGATCGCCAAGCCCATGCTGATTGTCCTGCGGTTCTTCGTGAACCACGGCATTCCAAACTGGGGCTGGTCAATTCTGGCCCTGACGTTCATTCTGACAATC